>JAQSCZ010000067.1 GCA_029945665.1 bacterium
ATCCAATGTCACAGGATCCATTGCTAACAGAGGATTTCATTTGTTCGGACACAACAGGCCAAGGTCGTAAAATTGGACCAGATGTAACGGTATTTGTACCGACAGCCTTCAGTCCTGAAGGGACAGGACCAACCTTAAATAACAATTTTAATGCTGTTGTAAATGGAGAGAAATCATTTCATATAGAATTGTTCAACCGTTGGGGTGAATTGCTATGGAAAACGGATAATAAACATGAATCTTGGAACGGAAAATTTAAGAATGAAAATTGCCAACAAGATGTGTATGCTTGGGTGGTAAAAGTTATTGGATATGACGGCGAAGAATACCGATACGAAGGAACGGTAACTTTGTTAAGGTAATTATTTTTTAGGCCCTTTTGGCTGCAATGGTCGCACTTCTAAATTTACCTGATGAAAATTATCAGGCGTTTTTAAAGCGTATACCATCATTGCAGCCACATCATGGGGCATTAGCATGTAATCATGTGGTTGAATGTTTGGACTATTTTTAAAGAAATCTGTTTTAGTAGAGCCAGGATAAACGCAAGTTACTTTGATTTTATATTCTCTCAACTCACGCCATAAACTTTCTGAAAAACCTTTAACAGCCCATTTGGTAGCGCAATATCCACTCACCATTGGCATACCCTCTAAACCCGCTGTACTTGCAATATTAAAAATATGACTACTGTCATTTGACTTCATTTTAGGCACAGCTAAACGGGTGCAATAAAACATGCCATTCACATTTGTTTGCATCATCTCATCCCACTCTGAAAGAGGCAAGTCTTCCACATTTCCAAAATATCCTAACCCTGCGTTATTGATTAAAATATGAATTTGTTGATTGGTAATTTTATATATTTGTTGAAAGGCTTTCTCAACAGCTTCATGGTTTCGAACATCGGTTGGTATAAAAGTGAAATGAGGGTGGGTTTCTGGATAGGTATTTCGCCCAAGTCCAAACACAATGGCGCCCTCTTCTAATAATTGCTGACACAAGGCTGCACCAATACCTTTGCTTACACCAGTTATCACCGCTATTTTATTCGATAAATTCATGGCGCAAAGTTAAGCGAACTAATGATAACCTTGTTACAAATTTCTTTCAGCTTGTGCAATGTGCCTATCGTTATGCGCCAGTATAAACTGAAAAACATCTCCCAATTTTAAGCGTATTAAATTGGTTAACGAAATAGGGATTTTAATGGCATTAATATCCTTATCATACGCCAATTTTATGAGTGCTAACAGTTGTTCTGTTTGTGTAATAAACATTGCAATTTCTGCATGTGGATTTAGATCATTTTTAGGCAAGTGATTTTTAAAGGCTTTCATCTTTTTCATCTGCGCGTTGGGCTCCATTAATTTTGTAAAATAATTACCTAACCAAGTACTTTTAAAAACGGAATTTCGACTCGAAAATGCTGACCCATTTAAACCTTTTGTAATTGCAGGTAAATAGAAATTTCCATAGGTATTTAAATGGTCAAAGCACTGGGCAATACTCCATCCTCCATTGCCTGAAGGTCTTAATAAAACCTCATCGCTTAAATTTTGATAAACGGCGGTTACAACCTTTAACTGCGACTCCAAGCGTTGTTCGAGTTGCTGCAATAATTCTATTTTATTAATTGATTTCATATTTAAATAATTAATGCAAAGATGAGGTCGTTAAAAATGATAAAAATTGGTAATTACCAAGATTTAAATTTTAATTTTATTGATTAATTTACTAAAATTGGTTGCGTCCATTCCAAGGTAATTGGCTAAATATTTATGAGGTACCAATTGTAAAATATGTGGGCTGCGTTTTAACAATTTAACAAACTTTTCTTCAGAAGAAAAACATTGTAATTCAACCTGGCGTTCGAGTACTCCAGAGAGTGCATTGCTCAACCCTTTATTAATTAACAAAGCCAAGTTAGGCATGGCTTGTATCTTATTTTGTAAATCAATATTTGCTACTCTTAAAAACTTTGAAGGGGTTAAAGTTTCATAAAAATAGCGCGAGGGTTGTTGTAACATCAATGCATCGAGTACTCCACCAAAGGATGGTGCATAAGTAAATATGAGCGTGGCTTCGCGGTCTTGTTCGTCCAAATAATACACCCGTTGCACGCCTTCTGTTACAAAATACAAGTACCGTTCTTCCGCTCCAACCTCGGTTAAGATTTCTTTACGATTTGCTGTAAAAGGCTTCCAAACAGAGAGAAAATCCTCCAATTCAGCTTCACTTAAAGGATGCATTGCCAATAACAAATTTTTTAATTGGGTGTATGCAATTTCCATGATGTCTTTAAATTTATTCAATAATGATGTCGAGGCGAAAAAGAAGTCCTGTTAAATCCATTTTAGAAAATCGCGTTTTCTTAAGCGTATTCATCGTTGGGTCAATCAAGAAATTGCGCGACGTGGTAAAATCGAGGCCAGACAAATCGGTATTTGTGAAGATAGAATCATGCCAATCACATTGCGCGATACTTGCTTTTGATAAATTGGTTTGGGTGAAATTAGCGCCATGAATTTTACAATTGTCAAAACTGCTTTTATTCATGCGCTTTTTATCAAAGGAGGTATAATCCATGTTGCAGTTTTTAAAGTGAACTTCGAATAAAAAGTCTTTGGCTGGCGAGAAATCAGCACCCATTAATTTACAATCGTTGAAGTGAATTGTTTGTAATCCACAAAAATTAAACCGCACATTGCTTAAATTACAATTTGTAAACTGGCAATCCATAAAATTAACATCCGATAATGCTATAAAAATGCAGTTCACAAATTCACAATTTTCATAATCCAAACGTTCGCTTTTATCAATAGAAAAATCAATGTTATTGAAGGTTTCTGAAAATACTCTTTTTGTAACCTTTTTAATGCTTGACATGATAAGGCAAAACTAATAAAAAAACTGGAGCAATTGATTATACAATTTCATTAACACAGGTTAAGGAAATGACAGGATTAGAAGCCGTAACTTTGTACTACAATTTTAAATAACAATAACATGACACAACAAAATAAAACAGTTGAGATCATATTGGCCCCACCTGCACCTCACATGGTTGGCGACGGCTTTAGAGTTCACAATTTTTTCCCTTCAGGTTATACATTTGGCTATTACAGAATGAGTCCTTTTTTCTTGATGGATTATAATTCGAAGATAGAATTTCCACCGAAAGAGACACCACGTGGTGTTGGTGTGCATCCGCATCGCGGGTTCGAAACAGTAACCATTGCATACCAAGGCAAAGTAGCTCACCATGACAGTGCTGGCAATAGCGGTGTGATTGGCAGTGGCGATGTGCAATGGATGACTGCTGGATCAGGTGTTTTACATAAAGAATACCACGACGAAGAATATAGTCAACAAGGTGGACCATTTCAGATGGTACAATTGTGGGTTAACTTGCCCGCAAAAGACAAGATGACAACTCCCAAATACCAAGGCATAGAGCGTTCACAAATGGGCTTGCATCAACTGCCAAACGACGGAGGCACTGTTGAAGTAATTGCAGGGGAATACAAAAATACCAAAGGAACAGCCACTACTTTTTCACCTATAAACATGTATAATATGCGAATGAAAAAAGGCGTTATCGAAACCTTTAATTTACCTGAAAATTACAACACTGGCCTATTGGTTATTGAAGGGCGAATTAAGGTAAATGGCATTGAAACAGTAGCCACAGATCATTTCGTTTTATTTAAAAACGATGGCGAATCGATTGCGATTGAAGTTGAGGAAGATGCTGTCCTATTGGTTTTAAATGGAGCGCCTATTCAAGAGAATCTATTTCCACATGGACCCTTTCTAATGAATACAAGAGAGGAAATATTGCAGGCTTTTGATGACTTAGCGAAAGGAAAATTTGGTGTTTTGGAGGATTAAGCTATGGCTAGATGTCTTGTTTTTAAAACTTGCTACTGCGGCAAATATATATCCTTTTCAGGCTTTCGAAAACTTGGTTTCCAAGCAATACCAATTGCAAGTTGGTGAACCCAACGTGATGGCTTAGCAAACATGACAGAACCTTCGATAAAAATACCTAAATAACGGTAAGGAGAACTTAGAATAATTAAATCGGTTTGCACACCCAAGGAAGGCGCAAACCTTGTTTCGACAATGGATTTTTTGGTCCTTGTATTTTCGTAGCCAACCGAGCTATAACAGAGCCCAGGACTGATTGATACTTTGACTAATTTGAAGGATCGACCAAATCCATAATTAAAACACAGGCGACTTTCTTTTAAATAGCCATTGTCCATTACGCCTTTATTGATACTCATGTTTAAATCGACATGGATAAAATCTCTAGCATTAAAATAACTCTCCCCCGACAATTTAACATAAACACCAGGCTTTGGTAATTTGAACCCATTGATAGCAGAATCTATGGCTGGCTTCATGCTGATACGACTCGCACCGAGTGATAAAATCAAACTACTTGGAGGAACGCCCGTAGCACCCAATCGAATGCTTAAAAGCAATGCAAAAGCAATAACCAAAAAGCAACGGTAGATTATGATTTTTTTATGAAACATGGACTTAAAAGCCAAACAAAGTTAGGGAAAGAATATTGAATTCAGTAAAAGTAAGGAATCAATATTCATAAGCGAAATAAAGGTCCTCAAAATAGTTAGGAATTGCCATTGAAAATTTGAAAGAAAAAAAATTATGTGCGGAACTATTTTTCAGTATACATTGCCTTGAAAAAAGATTTAGTAAATAAAATGCAATTCAAAACTACCAATCGCTGATTTAATGCTTAACTTTGATATTAAACTAAATCACAAATGAGGGGTTTCGTTTAGGCAATTTAAAATGGCTAAATAAAGCCATTTCCTTCCTCATACACTTTAATTTCTCATGACCGTTAAAATACCATACTCCACTGCCCTCATAACCTATGTCATGGCTCCGATTCTGATTATAGTAGTGCTTATGTATGTCCTTTTAAAACCGTCTAAAGAACCAGAAATAACTTTAAAAGAACCATTAAGGAATGCAAGTATCGAACCTTCGGTAACTGAAAAAACAGTGGTAGAAATTGACCAAAGTGATGCCCTGCGTGACAGTATTGTAAGTTATGGCATGAATTTATTAGGCACACCTTATGTTAAAGCCTCATGCGGCATCGATGGTTTTGATTGTTCTGGTTTTGTATATTATGTATTTCAGCATTTCAAAATCGACGTACCGCGCAGTTCTGCAGAATTTCAAAATTTCGGAAAAACAGTTTCTATTGACAGTGCTAAAAAAGGTGATATCATTGTTTTTTTAAGTCCTACCCGACCAGTAATTGGACACATCGGAATAGTTACACTTTCAAAGGGAATGGAAACTGAATTTATTCATGCTTCATCGGGCGGAGAAATGAAAGTGATTATCTCGGGTTTGAAGCAAATTGGTTATCAAAAAAGGTTTGTAAAGGTGGTGAGTGTGCTGTAAAAGAAGTTAAGGCCTGCTTCGAAGATGAAATAAAAAACCTCCAAAACATGCACCTCAATTCGTTATACCATAGCTAGGCTGAACATATCCAAGGAGCCATTTTGGATAAGCTTAATAATTTTTCAGTAATCGATGTAAATTTTTGCTTAACTGAATTATCAAATTAAAATTTTCTAATGTTCTAGAATATCTGAATCAAATATTTGCATCATGGACAGAATATCCACCCTTTTTTTATATTCTTATCCCCCCTGTTAACATTAATTTCAATACTATCATTACAAATGAAATAAATACAAATCTTGTATCCATTTATCCTAGCCATTCTTAGTTCTTAAATGAGAGAAGGATGGCCAATATCAATCACAAAATAAAGACTTGTCTTGATTGCAAAATAAAGCTCAAATAAACGCGCCTACTATGGAGCATTTATAACTCAGGGTCTATTTAGAGTTATCAATAATTTAATTATTGGGATGCCCTGCAGCTAACCATTGTTTAATGGCATTGATATCGCAATCTGATAGGCTACCTGCGTTTTTAGGCATTGCAGAATAGCCAGATTGATGAATTATACTGCCCTCTAACCTGTTATTCGTAATTGACAATACCGATTTATCATAACTCGAAAAATCGTAGCCCCCACCAGCATCCGTGGCAGAATGACAACCGACACACCATTTGTTGAAAATAGGTTCTATTCTTGTTTTATAGGCAAAAGAAGTATCGCAAGTTGAACATTTTGAACTGTTCGGTGCACCTGCTTTTATCCAATGTTTAATAATGTCCTTTTCGTATTTGGTAAATTTATGATATGGTGAAGGCGGCATCGACCCTGAGTTTATTTGGGTCCATGATTCACTCTGAAAGGGATGATTGGCTTTTATGCTTTTCATAATTCCTTCATAATAACTTAAGTCCAAATGTGCTACCTTGTCATTTGCATTGTGACAACCCGCTTGTGTGCAATTTGACACAAACAGTGGCAATACATCTTCTTGAAAACAAATATTAGGCGTTGCAACCTCGCTGGTACAATTGGAGAGAAACAATATAGAGAGAATAGCGGTCGATACAATTGCAGGAATTTTAATCTTCATGTGTTTACTTAATCATCGCAAAGTTTATACCACTATATTCAAATTAAAATGATTAATATCATCTGTAATTGTAGAATTTGTATTTTGGCGTGTTAAATAAGTCGCTAAAAGTAACTTGATTTACTTTGTATTTTAAACACTTCTTCCAAAAAATTTTAATTAAATATTTTCCTTAAGCGAAGACCCAAGTTATTTTCTTTTTTTATAAACGAAAAAATTCTCTTCATTTTGAAAATTATTTGTAAAACTTTCAATAGGCATATATTGACTTATAAACTGCTGAATACTATTGCTAGTAACTTTAAATTTTTTACCATACGAATAGGAATAAAGACTGTCTTTCTCTTCAATTTTTTTGTCAAATACCAAATAAATAATGTCATATTTATACGATAACGAGTCCGCTTTCAAAAGGATTTGATTTAAGGATAAATACGACCGATTCTGTTTTGTAAAATGAGCATAAGTCCCAATCCTGTTCTCCCGAGGCAAGTAGAATGCTTGGTTGTGATAATACATTAAGCCCTCTAGAATATAATCAGGCTCTGCGATTAGCAAATCCCCTTCCTTGAGTTTTTGATTACACCAATTACCAAAGGCCTTACTCTCGCTCTTCACTAATAAATAATCTGCTTCATATTTAACATAACATTTCAGCACTTGAATACTTAAAACAAACACATTCAAACCCAGTCCAATTAATACGCCTAAACTGATTAAATTTCTTTTTTGTAGACTTGCTGATATGTTATCTTTTTGTATCCAAGCAAATGCGACCAAAGTATAAAAATACATGCCTTGGTGGTGCATTAAATTCCCTTTGATAGTTAGCGAGAAAAAACTCATGGATAACAAGGCCAACAACAAGCATAAAAGTACTTTCAAATTCGGCAAGAACAGCAATAAGCAACCAACTAAAACAAGGCTTAATACATAGGCGCTGAAATGCATTCTATAATTTAAAAAGCCATCGAAACCATAGCCCACAAGCCAGACTTCCTTTATCGAAATAAAATCAATAACATTTTTCGAAACGACCAAAGAATTAGCATCTGGTAACATGATAAAAACACTAAAAGCAAGGGCCACTAAAATGAGCAAAACAGATAGCACCAAACTACTAGTAATACCATTGTTCTTTTTATAATCAAACAGGGTGTAACCTGCTATAAAAACGACTAACATGGCGGCATATACATTGGATAATGTGGCTAAAGCTAAACAAAGAAAAGCAAGAAAAATTTGTTTGGAATTTCTTGTAATAATATCCGCAAACAGCATCATAAAAAAAGCTGCAATGCCATAATTTCTGCAATTAATTCCATACTCATATAAACAATACACTCCAAAGATTAGCAGCACTTTGATGAGCATAGGGAAAGGCGAACGGAACATAATCAGCACAACGATTCCAAAACTAAAAACAAAACTAAGCGCTGGCAACACCCATGTTTCATGAATCCAACCGTAGGCCAATTTAAGAACCGCATACCACAATATTGGGTGTCCTTCGTTTTTTAAATAAAATGGAAAATCAGAAAAGGAAGGGGCTGAAATGGCAATGGACAAGGCCCGCATTTCATCACGCCAATACTCATGTTTAGACAAGCCCAAGCCAAATAAGAATAACCAAGCAAAGACACTAAAAATGGTAAGCAGCGATTTTCTGTTGCCAAACATGGTCACAAATAACGCTAATTAAAAATTAAATGCAAGTAAACCTAACGGCTTAAATACATGCTTTTCTTGCTGTAAATTTCTCTGAATTCAGGATCTTTAATATCCTTCACAAACAGAATTGATTCGCCTGTGCTCTTCATTTCAGGTCCTAATTCTCTGTTTACATTCGGGAATTTATTAAATGAGAATACCGGTAATTTGATGGCAAAACCATTTTCTTTTCTAACAATATTAAAGTCCTTTAATTTATTGACACCTAACATTATTTTAGTTGCAATATTAATATAAGGCACATCGTATGCTTTGCAAATAAATGGCACTGTTCTACTGGCTCTAGGATTGGCTTCGATAACATATACTTTCTCATCTTTAATGGCGAATTGTATATTTAACAAACCTCGAATATTCATTGAGAAAGCTAACTTTTTGCTGTATTCTTCCATCAATTGCTTTACATTTTCGCTCAAGCTAAATGGAGGCAATACCGCACTGCTATCTCCACTGTGAATACCAGCAGGCTCAATGTGTTCCATCATGCCTATCACATGGCAATCTTCGCCATCGCAAATTACATCGCACTCGGCCTCTTCGGCTCTGTCTAAAAAGTGATCTATTAACACTCTATTGCCTGGTAAATCACCTAGTAATCCTATCACTGCATTCTCTAAATCTTCATCGTTAATTACAATTTTCATACCTTGTCCACCCAATACATAACTTGGACGAACCAACACAGGATAACCTACTTCGTGGGCTATGTTTACAGCCTCTTCAGCCGTTTCTGTAACGCCATATTTTGGATAAGGAATGTTTAACTCCTTCAACAAATCACTAAATAATCCACGGTCCTCGCTCATATCCATATCGGGGAATGAAGTTCCTATAATTTTAATACCCCGCTCATGCAATTTTTCAGCCAATTTAAGGGCTGTTTGACCGCCTAACTGCACGATAACGCCTTCAGGTTTTTCAAGTTCTATAATCTCCCAAAGATGCTCCCAATAAACGGGCTCGAAATACAATTTATTGGCCATATCGAAATCGGTACTTACTGTCTCAGGATTGCAATTAACCATGATGGCTTCATAACCCGACTCTTTGGCCGCTAATAAACCATGCACACAACTGTAATCAAATTCGATACCTTGGCCAATCCTATTTGGACCACTACCCAAGACTATAATTTTCTTTTTATCCGTTACTATACTTTCATTTTCGCCTTCGAAACATGAGTAGAAATAATTCGTTGGTGATGGAAACTCAGCTGCGCATGTATCTACCATTTTATAGGTACGGGTAATACCCATGGCTTTGCGTTTTGCATACACATCATCCTCGGTACAATTTTTTATCAAATAGGCAATTTGATAATCACTGTAACCCTTTTTCTTGGCTGTACGTATTAAACTTTCTGGTAAGGTCTCCAAAGTAAACCTTCTGATTTCTTTTTCAGTATTGGTAAGATCGAGCATTTGCTCTAAATACCAACGATCGATTCTTGTTAATTTTTGAATGGTTGTTAAAGGCACACCCATATCGATGGCATCTTTTACATGAAACAAGCGGTCCCAACTTGGGTTTTCCAAACTGTGCGCTATTTCTTCTAAATTGCGAATACCATTGCCGTCGGCTCCAAGCCCATGTTTTCTAATTTCTAAAGATTGACAAGCTTTTTGTAATGCTTCTTGAAAACTGCGACCAATGGCCATTACTTCTCCTACAGATTTCATTTGCAAACCTAAACTTTTATCGGCTCCTTTAAACTTATCGAAATTCCATCTTGGTATTTTTATAATGACATAATCGATGGCTGGTTCGAAAAAGGCAGATGTTGTTTTAGTAACCGGATTTTTTAATTCATCTAAGTTATAACCAATGGATAATTTAGCTGCAATTTTTGCAATTGGATAACCCGTTGCCTTACTTGCCAAGGCTGATGAACGCGACACACGTGGATTAATTTCAATAGCAATAATGTCTTCATTATCTGGATTTACAGCAAACTGAACATTACAGCCACCTGCAAAGTTCCCTATACTGCGCATCATTTTAAAGGCCATGTTACGCATGTTTTGATAACAGGTATCACTGAGGGTCATGGCAGGGGCAATGGTTATACTATCGCCTGTATGAATACCCATAGGATCTAAATTCTCGATGGTACAGATTACAGCGATGTCATTTTTATTATCGCGCAATAATTCCAATTCGTATTCTTTCCAACCCAATACCGCTTGTTCAACTAATACTTCATGCGTAGGCGAAGCTTCTAATCCAATTCTTAAAGCCTCGTCTAGCTCACTTTTTGTTTTTACAAAGCCACCTCCAGTGCCTCCCAATGTAAACGATGGACGGATTACCAAAGGATAACCGATGCGTTGGGCAATTTCTTTTCCTTCCAACAAAGAATTTGCAACGCCGCTGGTAGCTACCCCAATTCCAATATCAATCATTAATTGACGGAACAATTCTCTGTTTTCAGTTTTTTGAATGGCAGCTGTATCAACACCGATGATTTTAATATTGTATTTTTCCCAAAGACCGAGATCTTCTGCTTCGATACATAAGTTCAAGGCTGTTTGACCACCCATGGTAGGCAATACAGCATCGATATGTCTTTCTTGCAATATCTTTTCAATGGACTGGCAGGTAAGTGGCAACAAATAGATATGGTCGGCCGTCACATTATCCGTCATAATGGTCGCTGGATTGCTATTAATTAAGGACACTTCGATACCCTCTTCTCTCAGTGAACGTGAGGCCTGGCTGCCTGAATAATCGAATTCGCAAGCTTGACCGATGATGATGGGACCACTCCCAATTATAAGTACTGATTTAATGGATAGATCTCTAGGCATATGAAGAATAAAATTTGGCAAAAATACAAAAGCATTGCCGTTTAAACAAAGTAATGTGGACAAATTTGAAAAGAAGCTTCTACTTTATTGTCAATTTGCAGCTTGCTATCTTACTTCTTTGTAAGTTTAACACTATTGCTTGAAATCAATTCACCCTTGACATAATACAACTCTGTTAATTCAATATCTTTTCCAGAAGTTTCAATCCAATTTCTGAACTCATCTTCGTTCATATAACAAATTCTTTCATTGAGATTCAAACCACCTAGGTCGCCTTGAAGCCATCTACCTACTCTTTTACCATCTTTAAACATCCCAATGGCTTCGGGCAACCCAAATTTACTGTAATAAATCCAAAGGCCTTGTTTCTGATAATTTTCTAGTCGGCCTTCTTTTAATTTATTTCCATTGGCTTGTAATTCCGAAATAAAACCTGATCCATTGATAAGCATTGGTTTTCCGAGGGTGTCATAGAACTCCAAGTAATAATCCTCTTCAACAGGCACTTCTGAATCGCTCTCGCAACTGTATTTTACCTTATTATATAAGGCTAGTCCTTTAAACATAAGTTTGCCATCATCGTAATAAGCATGTGTTAATCCAAATACTGGTATTGAATCCATTGTTTCAGATACCATGATTGAGTCGTTGAAAACAATACGCTTGTATATTCTATCGCCACCTTCCCGGTAAAATTGCCACAAATCAACTGGCTGATTGTCCATTTTTGCGCCGAATTTAAAAACATCCCCATTTTTATAGTAATAGGTATAGTCCCCATTTTGGTACCCTATTTTTTCGAACAAAACTTCAAACCATTTGTCGACATAAAAAAAACTATCATTTAAATAATAGTAACTGTTTTTTCTTGCGTGTGAATAATCGCCACCATTTAAATTGCTTCCATCATTAATATTATCATTAAAAAAACTATCCCAAGGATTAAATTTAATTTTAAACCTCAATTCATTTTCATATGAGTATTCTGCATATTCACCACACAAAATACCTTTCTTAAATTCGCAACGCTGCTTATAAAATAGCGTATCTTGACCAAAATATTTTGTAAATATGCCATTTGGCTTGCCGTCCTTAAAAGCACCCGAAGTCAATGGATAGCCTGACTTTACAAGTTGCATTGCACTGCCATTAAGTATGCCTTTACTTCTATAATAAATGACTTTATAATCTTTATGATCCTCTATTTGCAGCCCATCGAGCAAATCTTTGTGATAAATGTAATTACAGTGCACTTCGGCGTCATATCTCCTATATAAATTAAAAGAACAGAGGCCATCTTTTTGGCCATTAATATACCGAAATGTAGACCGACGTGAGTTATAGTATTTATTATTTATAAAATCAACCTCTCCATTCAAAATATTCGACCGATATTCAGCCGTTATATTGCCGTAATCAAAGGAGAGAATATCGTCCAAAAGTCCACCTTGAATACTCAATTTTCTTTGTCGATAATCGCCGTAATTATAACTGCGAAAATACCTGTTATTTACTGCAATTTTAAATTCATCGTTGTCGTCGTTTGGTTCAATGATTCGAATTCTTTTCCCAAATGCTGAATACTCATTTTCAATTTTAAGTTTGCCATAGAATCCGCTGCTGCCATACCTAAAAAAGGCATGCTTAATTGTCGCAAAATTCGCAAAATCAAACAATTTATTGGAACCTCTACTTTCCCTCATACTATTATACAACAAGTCGTCTGTTTTATAGAGCCACTTTCCATGGCTCATCAGCGTATCTGAAACAATCATGGAATCTATTTTGCCATATACTCTCGAATATTTAATAATGCTACCATTCCTGTTATCACCTTTTACTTGGTAGTTAAATGATAATTTTAATTTTCCATTTTGATAGTAGCGTTCATTTGTAAATTCATAACTTAAAGCCTTCTGAAAATAGGATTCACTGGCGAATTTTCTTACTTTATTTGCATATAAAAGTTCGGGCACTAAAGAATCTTTTGGAAAGTAATAGAAATACGAACTGTATAAATTTTCCTTTATCAACTGATTGTTTTTAAATTTCCTAAATCTCAGCTTATTGAAAATAAATTCACTTGTTGAATTATTTTCTTTTTCTATCACTGCCAATGACTCCGAAAACAGTGCCTTATCATGGTATATTTTGGTTACTCTGGCAAGCAAGTGATTCATGACTGTATCGGTTGTTACGTAGCGTATTTCTTTGACCCCCTTTTTCCCAATTAAACTGTAATTAAAATACGATTTTGACACATAATCTTTTATTTTGTAAAAATGTACACTACATGACTTATCAGGGTTGCCTTTTAACACGATAAAATCTTCATTATTGTACTTATAATTATAATGCAATTGATTCGAATAGATTTGAACAAAAGGCATCAAGGAATCTTGCGAAACGGATTTAACATATTTTAAAATACTATCTTTTCCAAAGCAAATAATGCGCACTAATTTTTGCGAAACTCCTTCAAACTCATCTATGCGTGTTATCACATCATTTAAATAATAATATTTCACAAAATTATTTTTATAACTGTCCAACCAAATACCATTTTTTTTACCATTGCTGTAAGTACCTTGATAATCGCCATCGATCTTAACCTTTCGATACCTTAAATGAAAATGGTAATCTTTGTAGCTACCATTTTCCAATCCATCTTTCATTGTCCATACAGTAACGGGCATTGTATCTCTTTTACCTACAGCAATTTTAACAGTATTAACACCATTCATGATGCCATTTTGATAATTGATATCAACAATGCGATGCCATTTATAAAAGTCAACAAAAATGGTATTCACGCCCTCCAATGCATCATTTTTAAAATTTAATTTAGCAATTACTTGTTTCTGATTCATATTATCATAAATCAAAGCAGGTCCATTTTTCTTACCATTTTTTATTTCAAATGTGCCATAAACATTGAAACTATCCGTCCATTGTTTACTATAATTTCTAATTCCAAATATATTGGTGTGATACCTGCGCTTGGGTAAAAAATACAACAGATAGTTACCATCTGCCAATGAATCTAAAATGCTTGGAAAACTAACCTTCAAATGATGTAAATTCTCAATGTTAGACGTTCCATTCAAAGGTTCATTGTTGTTTAGGTACTCTAATTTTCCTGGGTAAATCAAATAGGTTTTGCCGTTAAACAGAGCCGTTTTCTGGGCCAATGCATTCACTGAAACTAAAATAAGGAGACTCAAATAAGGTTTAATTTTTAGCATTTTTCGGTATTTTTAATATTAATATTGCCAAACAATAATCGCTCATTTATTGCTTGTTTACAACCTCAATAACGAAAAATATCCAGTCTAAGTATTTTAGAAGTCCCAATCATTCCTTTTAAAACAATATGGCATCGATTCAAACACTTTGCTCATGCAACATATTCGAATCTCTATAAAACGACCTTAAATGGTATTGCGAATCTAAATTAGTATTCGAAATTGGATTAATAAAACCTAGCCTTTAATACTCAACGCCTCGCCTTGCCAATTTTGCTCTTCGAGTGTCCAATCGTCGGTTAGGGTTGTTTCCAACCATAGCTTGCCAGATTTTCTGTAAACTAAAATACCCAATCCGAAATTCTGTCTCATTTGTGAGTCAAATTCTAGAACACTCATGGTTGGAAGGATGCTAATTATTGTGTCAGATTGCAAACTTCTAAACTCATTTAAAGTATGATTATACCTTTTTATTAAATGCTGAAACATACCATTTGGTTTGTTAATTATCGATATAAAATCTATTTTCAAATAAGGGAATAATTGATTGAATTCCTCTTGTAATAAGAATAATTTCTTTTGTGGGTCGATAACCAATTGCTTCATGATGAATAGTAAATAATTTTTAAATTTGAAAAAAGGTAAGCACCATGACTTCCTGTATTTTTTAAATTATTAATTACAAAACTAGCGCCTATTCGAATTCTAGAGAATGAGGTGAATCAGCACTGCGCATGATACAAATCAGTTTGCCATCCTAATTTTTCATGGCAGCAAGTCGCTCATAATTGAGCAGCGTAATACTACTTCCTGATACCTCTATATACTTTTCTTCTTTAAAATCACTCAGTGTTCTAATAACAGTTTCAGTTGCTGTACCTACCATATTTGCCAAATCCTCGCGGGATAAATTCATGCTGAATTTTTCATCCTTTTCCTTCTTGTATTTATCTGAAAGACGCACCAAAGCTTCGGCAACTCTTTTCCTCACGGAATTATACGCTAGTTTTACCAATTGTTTCTCATTTTCACGCAAATCATTGGATAGCATTTCAATAAATTTTTTCGACACTTCCGTGTTTTTATACATCAATGTAAAGAAATCTTCTTTAGGTATTAAATAAATTTCCGAATCCTCTAAAGCTGCGGCAGAGTTGGCATAGGTCTCGTTTTGCAACAATGACAAATAACCAAAAAACTCACCTTCTTTGTATAATTCAGTAATTAATTCTTTGCCTTGTTCATTCGATTGATACGTTTTTACTTTGCCTTTGCTAATAAAATAAATGCCCTTTGGAAAGCTACCTTCGGAATAAATATCTTCTTTTTTCTTGATTAGCTTTTTCTCATGCAATACCGTTAATTCTTTTAGTGAATCAAATCCTTTGGCTTCATTTATAAAATCATTATAACCAACAATATTCTTTGTAAATTCTTTCCTTAGAATTTCATTTTTTTTCAATCGGCTCTCAATGGCATTTAATAGCTCTACATCATCAAAAGGTTTTGTTAAATAATCATCAGCGCCCATTTCCATACCCTTCCTAAAATCGCTTCTTTCGGCTTTTGCGGTTAAAAAAATAAATGGAATACTGGCAGTCTCCTCATGCTTGGAAAGCATGTGTAAAACACCATGTCCATCGAGTACTGGCATCATAATATCGCAGATAATGATATCTGGCTTACCTGATTGTGCAAGTTCTACCCCCTCCTTGCCATTTACGGCAGTTATGACCTCATATTGTGCTAAACGCAGAATTTCCGAGGTATTTTCTCTAACATCTGTGTTGTCTTCTATTAATAAAATTTTTTTCATAGCGCTTTATTTAAAAAGTTGTTTGAATTTATAGTGGAATGATAATGGTGAAAGTAGTGCCTTTGTTTTCTTCGGTCACAAAATCGAGCGAGGCATTCATTAATTCTGCATATCTGGCAACTATATTTAAACCCAAGCCAGTGCCTTGAATATGGGTAGCATTACGGCCTCTAAAAAAGCGTTCGAACAAATGCTTTTGGTCTTCTTTGGAAATTCCAATTCCTTGGTCGATCACATCAATGCGAATGGTTGAATTATTGACTGAACTATGTACCTCAATAGGCGTTTTAATGGGCGAAAATTTAATGGCATTTGAGATTAAATTGAACAGAATATTCTTCAATAATTTACGGTCAATATTTACTTGGTTTACACCAATGTGATGTTGTAAAATTTGTTGATCTACTGCGGCCATTGATTGCATATCTGAAACAATTTCAGCAATAAATATTTTGATATCCAACGGCTCAGGCAGATTTTCAACTTTTCCTTCTTCCAATTTACTGACCGAAAGGAAATCATTGAGTATATCCGTTAAATTATTTATTGAATTCTTAATTTTAGATACATGTTTTACTTGATTCTCCTTGTCATTATTTTCTCCATACCGTGTAACCAAAGAGAGTGACGACATCATGGTAGTAAGCGGCGTTCTAAACTCATGAGAGGCCATAGAAACAAACCGCGACTTAAGTTCATTCAACTCCTTTTCTTTTTCTAAGGCCATGTGTAGTTCCTTTTTTGTTTTCTCAAGTTCTTGTATGGCTTCCTCTAAAATAAGGGTTCTATTTTTAACTTGCTTTTCAAGTTCTACAGAATAATTTTTTTGTTTTTCTTCGGCTTGCTTACGAATCGAGATATCCATTATGAATGCCATGATAAATCTTTCATCTTTTGACTGCAGTGGACTCAAACTTATTTCCAAGGGAAATTCAGACCCGTCTTTTTTGAGGCCCCACAAATCCATCCCCAATCCCATCGGACGGGCATGTGGGTTATCAATATATTGATTGCGATGCGCCTCATGTTTATGAGCAAAGCGCTGAGGTATTAACACTTCTATTTTTTTACCAACCAATTCCGGGCTAAGGTAACCGAACAACTTTTCGGCACTTGGATTAACGCGCACAATCTCACTCTTTTGGTTTACTACCACGATCCCTTCAGTTGCATACTGAAAAAGTGCTTCATTGTCTGTCATTCCTTCTTGAATATTATTAAAAGGGGTCATACTTGTAAATTTGTTGTGTTATGGAACAAATCTACCGAATAACGCCTGTATTTTTAAAGTTGTTCGTGATATAAATCAAAATTGCTTTCGTCCTCATCATTCGCGGGACTTGAAGTTGCCATTCCTTTTGAATTTTGGTCGGTGAGGGTTTCGTTATCACTGGTAGTGGTTTGCAACCAAACAGTACCCGATTTTCTAAATACCTGAACAGGAATACCGAATTGTTCCATAAAATGTTGTTCGAGACTACTTACTTTTAAGTGGCCATTGATACTGATATTAGCACTACTACTATTCGTGGTACTAAGCTGCTGAATAGTGGTGCTTGGTTCGGTAATTAAATGGGCTTTGTTATATTGTTGTGGACCATTGTCACTCACTTTAAAAAAAGCCAACTTTAAGTATGGGAAATGGGTTTTGAAAGCTTCCTGAATTTGACTAAGGGTACTTGTTCCATTGATATTAATTTCCATTTTTTATATAAATATGTAATGGACAAAGATAATTGATAGGCATATATGGCAACATGCCAAACACCATGAAATGATATGATTTTGGTCATGTTAATTACTAGTTACATCTATTCTATTGGTCTGATAATCATTTTTTTGTGAAACATATAAATAATATACTATGTTTTTCCCATTTAAATTTTATTCCTTTGTCGATATAAGTATCTCATTTATAAATTAAAATCGTATAGATTTAAAAAAAAATACCAAAAATAAAAAAAAATAAATAATTTTGAAATTCTTAAGACCCTCAAATAATATGATACAAATGAAACAAATAATTATGATTGCTGCGTTTTGGTTTGTCACACATACTGCAAGCGCACAAAGATTAAATTTCGAAATTTACAACAGCCCATCTGGTTCAGATACTATATTTGTAGATACATCAAAACTATTTATGACTTTTGATACAACATTTTCATTTAATTACATAAAATCAATAGCGTCCTAAACGTTTTTCAGAAAAAATTAAAATTCAGAATATGAGTATA
>JAQSCZ010000068.1 GCA_029945665.1 bacterium
CCGCTAGTAAGCCGTGGTACCAGCCATATGTGCAACCTTCGTAACAGTCATAAAAATAAATTATATGTGCACGATAATAGGAAAGATTCAATTGTTGTAAATGTCTATGGTAAATGTTCACCTTTTAATGCGAGTTTAGTGTTTAAAAATACGAAATTTCATGCGGGAGAAGTGATAACTATTAAATGGGGCGACGGTAAAGACTCAACCCTTGTTTTAACTGCCGATCAGGTCATCGATTCATTTACACATTTATATGATTTAACCGGTTTAGATTACATGGTATTAGCCACTGTTACGAATCCTGCCAAATGTATGTCTCAGGCCAGCTATTATATTCATTTCGGCAAAATAGTAAAAATTTTATTAAGTAACGCACCTTGTGCGAAAACTGAGGTTTGTTTCGCTCCAAATATTTTAGATACCAAAACCAATATTACCTGGACAGAACAAAATAAGATGGGCCAATTGACTTGGTGGAGTAGCTTTAATTCAAAGAAAGATGCCGGTTTTACTCATTGCGAAACTTTTCCTAAAGGAGGATATTATGAGGTTACCTTGCAAGTAAATGATTCAAATGGTTGCAATGAAATTTACACAGAAAAAATATTTATAAAAGAGATAAAAGCGGGTATCAAAAAGCACTTACACGATGTTTACTGTACCGAATTAACCCAATATTTTGATTCTTCAACTTTAGTTGGTGATGTTGGTGATAATATTGTTTCTTATCTATGGGATTTTGGAACCAAACAATTTTCGGTTTATGATAAAGATCCCTCTAAGGCATTTGATTTGCCTGGCGATAGTTTAAGAATAACCCATGTGGTAGTAAGTAACGACGGTTGTACAGATACTGCAACATCGGCCATTAAATTCATAGGCGCCTACACTTACTTTAGAATAAAAGATACCATCGCTTGTGGCACCCTTGCAGGCGTGTTTTACAATTTATCCAACAACTGCTCACAATATATTTGGGAGTATGGCAACGATAGTAATTCCACTTTTAATACCGATACAAAAGAAACGGCTTATAAAACTTACCGCAAGGTTGGGAAATACAAAGTGCGGTTAAGAGGCATTCAATCTGTATTCAATCCTTTTACCAATAATATTTATTATTGTAGCAGTGTTTTTCCTGACGCTGAATATAGTAAAGATAGCAGCCGAACGGTATGGGTAATGCCCGATTATAAGTCGGCTATTTTAAGTCGCGATACCATTTGTGAGCACGATACGGTTCATTTTGCAAGTGCTGTGGATACCATTTACAAAATGAATAAGTGGGTCATCAATGATTCTAGTTTTATAATTTCAAAATCGCCCTATCAATTTTCACATCAGTTTAATAAGGAAGGTGTTTATCGCATTAAATTAAAGCCTGAAGTGCCATTTAATAATCCATTGTTGAGTTGTCTTGATAGTGCTGAGAAAAAAATAGTGGTAGTAAGAGTTAGGGCTGGTTTTACAATCGATGATAACCTGGTTCCAAACATTCAATTTATTAATACATCTACCCCAAAATATGCCACCTATCAATGGAGTTTTGGCGATCAAAGTTCAGGAAGTAATTCCTCAACGGATGAAAATCCAACACATAATTATATCGATTTAACTAAGCAGTATCAAATCTGTTTGGTGGCTACCATCAAATATGGTTGTGCGGATACTATTTGCAAACCATTGGGACCATACTCAAGTTATTGCTCCGTTTACAATGTCTTCACACCTGGCAATAACGATGGGTTAAATGATTTATATGATGTCGTTATTGAGGGCGAATCTTCGTATAATTTAACCATCTACGACCGATGGGGCGTGGTTGTTTATAAAGCGACTAAGGACAATGATGATTTAGATAATAACAATTGGAATGGCAGAGTGCATAACACAGGCGAAGAATGCAGCGCTGGTACCTACTATTATATATTCAATTATGCCATGGAAACTAAACCATCCGAAAAGAAAACAGTTGAGGGTGTAATTACCTTGATAAGGTAGTACCTCCATGGGATTTTGATTGCTTATTTATAATTATCTTCTTAGGGACTATTAACCCCTCACCACCATTTTAGATCCAAGATAAGCCATCGGGATATAGGCGAAAATTAAATCTACAACTGTAAACCAAATAGGCGATGGTAGCATAAATATAGCTGCAGTTCCGCCCAATAGAAAGTATACACCAACACCAAGTACTAATTTCTTTTTATGTGTTGCGCCAATCAAGGCGGCCAAAGCGGCGCCAACTAAAGTGCCTAAAGCATGCGCTAAAAACGGCATCAGAAAATGTTTGGGTTCAAATAAATTCATCGAGGATTTTAAGCCTTCAATTGTGGTTAAATCTGCACCATTGGGAGGTGGAATAATACTGCCACTGATTTGGATAATACCCATGTTTACGAGGCTGCCAATTGTAATGCCGACAAGGCATGCAAGTATGTTTCTGAGAATTGGATTCATGTAGTATAAATTTTTTTTGAGACAAACTTAATGAATTTTCCTTAAGCTACATCAATGCCTTGTTTTGAAAAAAAACAGGGTGGTAAATCCATTTTTATCCAATGGGTTTTAAAAAAAACCTCTGTTATTAGGCAGAGGGTTAATAAAAATAAATTTTAACTAAAATTAATAATCAAGATTGCCGTATTCGATTTTTTCACGCTTAATCCAAATTACAAAGCGTAAAACTAAAATTAGGAATGGGATATACATGAGTATAACAGGCAAATCAAAATGTTTCAAAACAATAACTGATTTGCGTTTCAATCTTTCAGCAATGAGGTACATGCTGGGAATTAATAACAAGGTTAACAAGGTCGCAAAAAACAATCCGAAAATCATGGTCCAGCTTAAAGGGCCGAAGAAAGTTACATTGTCGCCACCAAAGAATATATGCGGATTTAACTCAGTTAATAAAGTGCCGAAATTTATATTTAAACCAACTGCTAAAGGAATCAATCCTAAAATTGCTGCAGTTGCTGTTAATATAACAGGTGTCATACGTGTGCGACCAGCTTCAACAGTGGCATCGTATAAATTCATACCGCCTTCTCGCGAGAATTCGGCGAATTCTACAAGCAAGATACCATTCCGCACCACAATACCGCCTAATGCAATAATACCTACACCAGTCATTACAATACTCATTTCCATTTTGAAAATAGAAACACCAATCAATACACCTACAATACTTAAGACAATTTCAGAGAGGATGATCAAAGGTTTTCCTAATGAATTAAACAATCCAACCAATACAAGCATCATCAATCCAACCGCAGTTAACATCGCTCCGCCTAAGAAACTCATAGTGGCCGCTTGTTCTTCTTTGTCTCCAGCGAATTTCACTTCCACATCGCCAGTTGGTTTATAGCTTTCCATTGCAGATTGTACTTTTGCTACAACTTCATTTGCGTTAAATCCTTCTTTTACATCAGACGAAAGCGTGATAACCCTTTTGTCGTTTTTGCGCTTAATACCTGCATAAGTATAATCGTATCGGACATCACAGAAGGCAGATACAGGAACACTTCTTACTACACCACCCATGGTCATATCGCGGTAGGTTATTTTTAAATTGCGCAAGGTTTCAATGTCTACTCTTTGGTCAGATTTGTAGCGCAATTGAATCGGATATTCATCATCTATATCTCTAAATTTAGAAGCTTCGATGCCATATACCGCACCGCGAATTTCCATCGCCAATTGGTAGGCAGAAATACCTTCACGTAATGCTCTTTCTCTGTCAATATCAAATACAATTTCGGGTTTGTTGCTTACAAAATCCGACTTTAAATTATCAACCCCTGGAATCTTAGAATTATTTATGTATTTTCTTACATTATCCGCATTCGATACCAATTGATCGAAATCTTCACCAATTATTTCTAAGCTAATAGGCTTAGGTGTAGGTGGTCCGCTTTGTTCTTTATTTACAGCAATTTCAGCTGCGGGAATATCCCATTTTAATGCTTGAAGTTTTTTAAGATAATCGGAAGTAGATGCCCCATGTCTTTTTTCAAATTCAACGAAAGCGATGGCAATTTTACCTTTGTTGGGATAAGAGTTCATGTCGCCATCGCGCGGGTCTGTAACGCCTATGGTCACGTTGCTTATCATCGACTCAACAATTGGGTCGTTCTTTTTTATAACGGTATTCACTTTGGCTTCTACTTTACGCATTACAGCGTTCGTAATGGCAGGGTCGGTGCCTTCAGGTAATTTTACATATACATACACGTTATTTGGATCGCCACCAGGAAAGAATACGACTTTCGGTCCACGCACTAAAAAGAAAACAATAGACGCAAAGAATAAGACAATTACAAAAAATACAGGTCGCCATGGTTTACTTAAACACCATATTAATAATTTGGTATATGAATTTACAATACCTGGCCAAATTTTGAACTGCCAAGCCTCAATTACTTTGTGTAACCACAATCTATTTAAGACCAAGAAAAATGCAAGGAAAACTACAAAGTTACCAGCGCCTATATTACCACTTACGTATGCAATAATTGCAACGATTGCATACAGCAATAATTGTAGTCTGGCCTGACGGGTAATTTTGCCATATTGTTTCTTTTCTTCTTCGTGCGATTTCATAAAATCGACAGCAAAAACAGGATTAATTATATAGGCTACAAATAAGGAGGCCAATAATGAAATAATTAAGGTTACTGGGATAAAGTACATGAACTTACCGATGATACCACTCCAAAAAACTAAAGGGATAAAAGGCGCTAAGGTTGTAATTGTTCCAGATAATACGGGCAAGAATACTTCCCCTACTGCCATTTTAGCCGCTGTCTTGATATCCCGTTTACCATTGTCAAATAGGCGGTGGGTATTTTCAATTACGACAATGGCATCGTCTACGACTATCCCCAAGGCGAGAATGAAGGAGAAGAGCACCATCATGTTGAAAGTAAAGCCAATACTCGGCATGATTAGGAACGCAATGAACATTGAAAGTGGTACAGATAAGGCAACAAACAAAGCATTCGTAACGCCCATAAAGAACATCAATACAATTGTAACTAAAATGAATCCAATAATAATGGTATTAATCAAATCAGTAAGCATCACTTTGGTTTTGTTACTTTGATCGCCACTTACCGTAACATCTAAACCTTGCGGAAACTCACTTTTCTTCATGTCTTTGATAATCGCTTGAATCTTATCTGCAGCATCAATTAAGTTTTCGCCCGAGCGTTTAATAACATTCAGTGTAATCACATTTTTACCATTTGAGCTCGAGTAACTTTCTTTCTCTTTATAGGAATCTTTTACTTCTGCAAAATCTTTGATAAATAATTTAGCACCAGAAGCGGAGGTAACGATAATGTCCTCAATTTCTTTTGGATCCTGAAATTCACTCTTAATACTAAGTGTAGGTTTCATGCCGTTGATAGGCACACTACCACCATTAATAGTCATATTCTCCGAAGCAATGGCTCTTTGCACATCTGATAAAGTCAATTGTGCAGCTTGAAGTTTATAGACATCAATATTCACCTGAATTTCTCTTTCAAGCGCACCTACTAATTTTACTTCGGTAATCTCTCTTAACCCTTCTACTCTGTCTTGCAAATCCTCGGCGTATTTTTTCAATTTACCCAAATCGTATTTACCGGATATGTTGATATACATAATAGGCATTTCAGAAAAGGCTACTTCTTTAATCATAGGCTCTTTGGTAAGTGTTGCAGGCATATCGCCACGGGCAGCATCAACGGCATCTTTAACACGTTGTTTAGCCACTTCAACCTTAACATCGGTATGGAATTCAACTGTAATTACCGATACATCTTGAAGTGATGTGCTATTGAATTTTTTTACACCTGAGAGCGCTTTTAATTTCTTTTCAATCGGTTTAGTTATGGTGTTTTCTATGTTGGTAGGAGAGTTTCCCCCATTTATCGTATTGATATAAATAGTAGGTACTGTAATGTCTGGGAAGTTTTCTTTTGGCAGTGAATTGTATGCCATGATACCCGCTAATGTGATGAATATAGTTACCAAATAAACGGTAATTTTATTATCAATGGCCCAGCTAGAGGGTTTAAATTCTTTAATTTTATCTAACATATTATGATCTGTTATAAATCGCTATGGGATTTTGATTGTTTATTTTTTTACAACGATTTTGTCACCTTCGTTTATGATATCATACCCTTCGGTAATTAGTTTATCGCCTTCAACTAAGCCCGAGGTAATTTGAGCGTAACCATTGTATTCTTTCCCAAAGGTGATGATTTTTTTAACAGCAACGCCATTTTCTTCAACAAGTACAAAGCTCTCATCATTGTTTTTTTGAATATAGCGTATCGGAACAATCATTTCTGGTTTAGCTGATTGGTAGTCGTTTATTTTAATTTTTGCAACCATGTTAGGATGGTATGATTTGTTGTTTGCTAAAAGTACTTCAACCCCAAAAGTTCTTGATAAAGGATTGATAGCCCTTGAAGCATAATTTACTTTGGCAGTAAGCGAATCGTCAATGTCCGGAAAGTAAATTAAAACAGTATTGCCTGTTTTTACGCGCTGGGCATAGCTTTCGGCTACATCGGCTTTGACCTTTAAATTGGAAAAATTTACCACATTTATTGCATTCATGCCGGGCATAACCGATTGAGATAATTTGATATTAACCGCATCTACCGTGCCATTTATTGGAGAAATAATTCTACTCATGCGCAATTGCTCCTGTAATAAACTTAATTTTTTTTCTAAACTTTCTTTGGTAGTTTTGGCTTGTAAGTATTGTATTTCTGTACCTATTTTTTGGTTCCATAGGTTTTGTTGCTTTTGAAACACTTGTTTTGATAAGTCAAGGTTGGTTTGCAAATCAGAAATTTGTTGGTAAATAGCACTCGCATCTGTCTCGGCTAATACTTGGCCTTTGTTAACCGCTTGGCCAACCTGCACATTAATTTTTGTAATCATACCGCCCATTTGTGTTGAAAGAGATACGTTTTCATCGGCATCTACGCGTCCTTGTACTTCGATGTAGGTTTTGAAAATACTGTTTGTTAAAGCCATTGTATTCACTTCTGAGATCTTATCGGCTTTCGGTGCTGTATCTAATAAAGCAATTTCTTCTTCTAACTTTTTAATTTTTTCTTTTGTAGATGTTAAGCCAGATTTTAAAGCTTCAAGTTCTTTTTTCTTTTTGGTGAGTTGATCAGAATTACAAGCAGTTAAAAATAGCGCTGCAATAATGATGGTTACTAAAGTCTTCATTTTGTGATAAATATTGGGGTTGTTATTTTGTATTAATTGAATTTGGTTGGTTGACCCATGGCTGAATTGTAATCAATTTTGGCAATGATTAAATCGTATAAGGCATTTAAGTAATTGGTTTGTGCTGTCTTTTGGTCTTGTGTAGCAGTGGTTAATTCAAGGTTGCTACCAACACCTTCTTTATATTTAATAGAAGTTATTTTGACAATTTTGTCAGCCAATGCTAAATTTTCCTTTTGTTGTAAAACATATTCCTCCGCACGCAGGTACTTTTGCTTGGCTTGAAATACTTCTAAGGTCAACAAGTTCTCGACATTCGCTATTGAATTTTCGGTTTTTATTTGGGTTATTCTGGCTTTTTGAATTTTCGCGTCATTTCCAAATCCACTAAAAACAGGGATACTTAATTGGACCGCTAAAAAATAGTTGTCATACCATTTGCTGTAATTCAAGGTTTCGCCAAATGTACTCTGTTGGTAAGTGAAAGCACTTGCTAAACTCGGGTATTTGCCATATTGATAGCGTTTAATATCAAACTTATTAAGTAATAATTGTTGTTGAAGTACTTGGTATTCGGCTCTGTTAGTATATTTTAAATTGCTTGTATCGGCCAATGTGTATTTGTCATTTACCAAATTTATATCATCAGTCAATTTCATGGGTTGCTCAGGATTCATACCCATTTTCGATTTTAATAAAGCCAATATAATTTGATATTGGTCATCTAATTTATGTTGCGAAATTTTAATGTTGTTCAGTTGTAATTGTAATCTGTCAACATCTAAAGCCTCGGCTAAACCTTCTCTGTTAAGTGCTGCTGTTTGGGTGTAAAGGGAGTTGACGGTATTGTAACTGTTGCCAACCAATTTTATATTTTCTAAAGTTATTAAAGCCATAAAATAGGTTTTAGAAACATCGGTGCGCAAATCCAATTCACTTTTATAGGCCAATTTTTTCGACATCTCTGTGAATTCACTTGCCGCTTTTAATCCAATAAAATACGAACCGTCTAGCATCAGCCAAGTTACATTTAAGGCCGCTTGGGTTGTGTACTTGTTGCCAATTCTAATTGGAGTAGGTACGCCATTTACAGGAAATACAAAAACTTGCTTTTGTATCGCATCTTGCATTTGAATATTAATTTTAGCCTGAGGAATACCAATGGATTTAACTTCTTTCACTTGTTGTTGAGCAAAGGCGACATCTGCCACTGCATTTTTAAAGTTAGGATTGTTGGCCAAGGCATAATCAATGGCTTGTTGCAGAGAAAAAGCAAGCGAATCTGCTGACTTTGTTGGTTTGGTTTGGCTGTAAGTATTCGCGCAAGTAGCCAGAATAATTACTAAAAGCAATGTAGGTTTCATTATTGCAAGGTTATGTTGGTTAATGTTTTTTTATTTTTATTAAAGTATTGTATACCCTCTTCATTGCATATCGCATGAAAGTGATAATTAATAAGTGCAGCGTATTTTTCGGGAAACGATTTGTTTTTAAGTAATTTAACTTCACTATCGATGCAACTATAAACTAGGTTCATATACATGGTTGCAGTAAGTTCAATAGGAAGGTCTTTTCTATACAGTTTCTGTTTAATTCCAGTGCCTAAATTATTGGTAATTTGGGCAAACATAGTGCGTTCGCGGTGCTCAGTTAATAAATCGAATGTTTCAGGATGGAATTTTTTTAGATCGAAAAGCAGGCCTTGACTAACCTCGTTGTGCAATAGAATCATCATATCAGCAATTTTTAATATTTGTTGAATGGCATTTTCTTCTTTCGACATCACTGTTTGAACCATTTGGTCTATTTCTTCTAAATGGATACTGATGGTTTTTTTAACTAAATCGTCTTTATCGGCGACATATTGATAAAGTGTTTTCTTAGATATGCTCAACTCCCTTGCTACATCATCCATGGTAATACTTCTAATACCATAGCGCATGAACAGTTTTTGTGATATCTGGCAAATTCTTAATAGCATTGTTTTTCTGAGTGCAAAATAATGCTAAATAAACCGAGGAAACAAATTTGATTTTAAAAGTTTCCTCGGTTTATAGATAAATATTAGGTTTTATCGGTCGAAAGCCGATTTTGGCACCTATTTAGGTTGCGCAGTGGTTCTTAAATAAGGTTTAATTGTTTTGTACCCCGGAAATTTAGTGGCAGCATCTTCGTCTTTTACTGCCAAAGAAATAATTACGTCATCTCCATTTTTCCAATTAGCAGGAGTTGCAACGCTATATTGAGCAGAAAGTTGCAAACTGTCTATCACTCGTAATATTTCCATAAAATTACGTCCAGCGCTCATTGGATAGGTCATGGTCATTTTAACCGTTTTGTCGGGCGCAATAACAAATACCGATCGCACCGTAGCAGTCGCACTGGCATTAGGGTGAATCATGTCGTATAATTCCGCTACTTTTTTATTTTCATCGGCAATAATTGGAAAATCCACGATTACACCTTGGGTTTCGTTGATGTCGCTAATCCATTTTAAATGCGATTCGGCTGAGTCGACGCTAAGAGCAATTACTTTTACATGTCGCTTTTCAAATTCTGAATTTAGCGCAGCTGTGGCGCCAAGTTCTGTTGTACATACCGGGGTATAATCGGCAGGGTGTGAAAAAATTAATCCCCAATTATCGCCAAGATAATCATAGAAATTGATAGTTCCTTTGCTGCTATCGGCAGTAAAGTTGGGTGCAATGTCGCCTATTCTTAAACTCATAATGTATTTAAATTAGGTTGCAAATTTAAGGACAATACTTTAATTAAAAGTTAATTCCTTGTAATGTGAGATAGAACATTATATAAAACAAAAAAGCTACTTAAATAATAAGTAGCTTTTTTGCATCAGCATATAACATGAGGAATTGCAAAAACAGTATTCACAATCACATTTAATAGATAGACGCTAAGGGTTAAAAAAAGTTGCAATAGGGGTTATTTAATGACTGAAAAATGACAGAGGAGCAGTTGATAATTAAAAGTTGGCAATTGGCAATACCTATTTTATGTTAAAGCTGGCCTTTGCTAACTAACAACTCTGACCTATATTTGCAGCTAAAATTAGGCTTTATAGTTCAACGGATAGAACGAGGGTTTCCGAAGCCCTAAATTCAGGTTCGATTCCTGATAAAGCCACAAGAATTTGTTTGCTTTTACAGCCGAAGGCTCAATTATACTTTGCAGAGGCGTTGAAAATTTATTTTCAAAAGAATAGGCAAAGTATAATTGAAAATGCGAAGCATTTTGCGAAAACAAACAAATGCTTGTAAGGCCACCCAAAGAGGCACAACGCAGTTATCCCTGATAAAGCCACCCCGTGACAGAAAAAACCCTGAAAATAATTTCAGGGTTTTTTTTATGTAATCTCGGCAGGGTTTTTACGTCACGGGGTGCGACCAATTAAAGTCTTCAAAAATTGAAATCTCAGTGTTTCATTGGGGAATATCGTTTACGTAGGGAGGAAGGAATATACCCAAACTAGTTAGGTTTTCGAAAATTCGAAAACCTATTTAAGATAGGCATAATTAAAAAAGGCCCTAATGTTAATTAGAGCCTTTTTCAATAACTATTTAAATTTTAAACCGTCATAATTTCTTTTTCTTTCTCAACGCCCAAAGCATCAATTTTCACAATGGTAGCATCCAATTGTTTTTGAACCTTGGCTTCTGCATCCTTAGCTTCATCTTCACTTAAGCCATCTTTCTGTAGTTTTTTTATTTTTTCGTTGGTGTCTTTTCTGTAATTCCTTGCCACTACTTTGCTATTCTCGCCTTCGTGTTTCACCATTTTAGCCAATTGCACCCTGCGTTCTTGTGTCAATGGTGGTATGGTAATACGTATTACATTGCCATCGTTTCCTGGTGCGAAACCCAAATTGCTATTGATAATGGCTCTTTCAATTTCACCAATGATGTTTTTTTCCCAGGGTTGAACAGAAATAGTTCGTGAATCGGGTGACGAAATATTCGCAACCTGACTCAACGGCACTGGTGCACCATAATAATCTACCATTACGCTTTCTAACATGCTAGGCGAGGCTTTGCCTGCTCTAATATTATTAAATTCATGGATGGTGTGATTGATGCATTTTTCTAGATTATGACTATAATCACTCATTACTTCATTTATTGTATCACTCATGTTAGTTTGTATTTAAAGAAATGCAAAACAACGACATTTTTAAAAATTAAAAAATTAATATTTCACGAAGTTGAATGAATGGCCGAATTCCAATGACGTAATATAGAATCATTTTAAATTGCTTAATTTTGCCTTTTTGATGGAAAATAGAATCACCAAACTTTTTAATATTCAATATCCCATTGTTCAAGCAGGTATGATCTGGTGCAGTGGTTGGCGTTTGGCTGCAGCCGTTTCTAATGCAGGTGGATTGGGGCTTATCGGTAGTGGTAGTATGTATCCAGAGGTGTTGAGAGAACACATACAAAAATGTAAGGCAGCTACTTCAAAACCATTTGGAGTGAATGTGCCCTTGCTTTATCCAGATATTGAAAAACACATTCAAATAATTATTGAAGAAGGTGTAAAAATAGTATTTACAAGTGCTGGCAATCCTGCTACTTGGACCCAACACCTAAAGAACCAAGGCATTACCGTGGTGCATGTGGTGGCCAATGTTAAATTCGCTAAAAAATGCGAGCAATGCGGCGTGGATGCTATTGTTGCCGAAGGTTTCGAGGCGGGCGGACACAATGGAAGAGAAGAAACGACAACGCTTTGTTTAATCCCTTTAATAAAACAAAATTGCAGTTTGCCTTTAATTGCAGCGGGTGGAATTGGCAGTGGTGCAAGTATTGCTGCAGTGATGGCATTGGGTGCCGATGCTGCACAATTAGGAAGTTTATTTGCAGCCAGTGTTGAAAGCAGTGCTCATGAAAATTTCAAAGAAAAAATTACCCACTTAAATGATGGTGAAACAGAACTTTCTTTGAAACAATTAACCCCTGTCCGTTTAATAAAAAATGAATTTTATCAAAGTATTAAACAAGCCGAAACTCAAGGTGCTACCAAAGAAGAATTAGAAATACTGTTAGGTCGAGGCCGCGCTAAGAAGGGCATGTTCGAAGGCGACTTAGTTAATGGCGAATTAGAAATAGGGCAGGTAGCTGCTACTTTTAAAACTGTTTTACCTGTCACTCAGATTATGCAAACTCTGATTGCTGAATACAACCAAACACTTACTCAACTGCAATCATTTAAATAATAACCATTGATAGATTTTCAAATTCACACCTTAAAAAACGGGTTGCGTATTGCCTATAAACAAGCCTTTAATACTGCTGTTACACATATTGGATACACCATAAATGGCGGTGCCCGCGATGATGCTGCATTGCCTGGTATAGCGCATTGCTTTGAACACATGTTATTCAAAGGCACTCAAAAAAGAAATGCGCTTAATATTATCAATCGCCTAGAGGTAGTAGGGGGTGAAATGAATGCCAAAGAAATTACAGTTTTGTATGCCTCGGTAGTCAGTGAGTATACCGAAAGAGCACTCGATTTATTAACTGATTTAACTTTTAATTCGGCATTTCCAGAAAAGGAATTGGTAAAGGAGAAAAAGGTGATAACCGAAGAAATAAATATGTACTTGGATACACCCGAAGAGAATATTTACGATGAATTTCAAGAGATGGTATTTAAGGGCCATGCATTGGCTCCCAATATTTTGGGAACGATAGAAAGTTTAAATCAAATTGAAACCAGCGATTTGAAAAAATTTCACCAGGTCTATTACCATCCTAAAAATGTAGTGCTAAGTATTAGTGCGCCTTTGCCTTTTGAGCAAATTATTTACTGGGCCGAAAAGTATACAGAATCAATCAGTTTTAAATCCTTTAAATTAACCGAAAGGCAATTGTTTAAAAACTACAGAGCCAAGCATAAAACCAAAGAAACAGAGCATGTGCAATGCCATGCCATTATGGGAAATACTTGTTTTAAACACAGCAGTAAGGAGCGTTTTCCGATGATGTTGTTGAATAATTTATTAGGTGGTCCGGGCATGAATTCAAGGCTAACTTTAGCCATTAGAGAAAAACACGGCTATACTTACAATGTAGAAAGTGGTTATTCTGCATTCAGCGATACCGGTTTGTTTCATTGTTATCTTTCCACAGATAAAAAATATTTGGACAAATCGGTTGCTTTGGTATACAAGGAATTGCAAAAATTAAAGGATAAAAAGCTTTCGACACTTCAGCTTCACCAAGCTAAAACACAGCTCAAAGGACAAATTGTACTAGCAGAGGAGAGTCGCATGAACCTGATGCTTTTGATGGGCAAAAGTTTGGCACAAGGTCAAGAATTAGAAACCTTGCCCGAAGTTTTACACAAATTAGATCTGATTACATCGGATGAAATTCAAAACATAGCGAACAAAATTTTCAACTTTGATAAAATGAGTTATCTTGCATACGTTTCCTGATAACCATTCATCATTATGGCACCATTACATTCTATTAAAAAATTAATTGCAACAGGTGAAGGTAGTAAGCTCGACTTTAAACAAACCATTTCTGATGCACCTAAGATTGCCAAAACCTTGGTTGCTTTTGCAAATAATAAAGGCGGGACCCTTCTCATAGGCGTGCGCGATAATGGCAGTTTAGCTGGCATAAGAAGTGAAGATGAAAAGTATATGCTAGAATTGGCCGGTCATTTGTATTGCAAGCCAAGTATCGATGTGAATTTTAAGGAACACGAGATAGAGGGTAAAACCATTATTGAAGCCACCATACCAGAAGGTTTTCAAAAGCCATATTACGCCAAAGATACCGAAGGCAAGTGGTGGGTTTATAACAGAGTAAGTGATAAAAGTTTACTAGCAAGTGCTGTTATGTTTCAAGTAATCAAACGAAAAAATGGCAATGCCAATACTGTACTCAAATATAGCTTTCTCGAAAATCAAATATTGTCATATTTAAAGTTAAGTCCCAATGCTACTCTTCACGAACTCGTGCATGCTTTGAATGTAAAAAAGCACCGCATTGTTCACAGTTTAGGTAAATTGATTTATTTTGAGCTTATTGCCGTTGGATTTATGAATAAACAGGAAACTTATTCATTAAGCCACTGACTGCCTAAATAAGAAAACGGCTTTTATTCCCGTTCAGACCTAAAAATCCCCGCTTAGAGACTTTCTTTTTTTTTAGTAGAAAAGGTTGTCGTAAATTTATTTTTTCTAATGATTTCTTTTAAATTTAATTAAAAAGTCTCAATTGGCAGAAATGAAGCAAAATATGGACAATTATCACCTATAAATAATTTTTATAATTTTTTAATCAGCTAAAAAACAGCTGTTTAATATAATTTGTAAGTAATGTTTATAATTTAAGTAATTGTTTAGTATGTTTGTGTATAAGATGCTGATTATCATGAGTATATGTACTTATAAGTATAAAAACTCATAGAATGAGCACCTGAAAAATTAGATTAATAGAAATAAAATTTGGTTTAACATGACTGCAAAAATTATTAAAAAAAGTAAAGTAAACACAACATTGAAAATGTGCATTTCAGTGTTAGTTTTGTTCGCTTTCTCCACGGGAGTCAAGGCCCAGAGCATTGATTTGTTCTTTGGAGGAGGTACAGCAAGTTTTCTTGGAGATTTAGGTGGTAAGCCGACGCTTGGCACCAATGATCCACAGGATTTGGATCTGCAATCCACAAGATACGGCGTAACAGCTGGAGCAAGAATCAATTTTGGGAGATATTTTGCCTTGCGTTCTCAACTTTGGTATGCCCGTTTATCTGCCAATGATAAATACACAATCAACAGAGAACGCAGAGACCGCAATTTGAGTTTCTTTACAAATATATTTGAGGCCGATGCCTTGGTTGAGATTAATTTGATGAAATTTAATAAAGGCGCTGGTTTTTTATATGTATTTGGAGGAGTAGGTTATTTTCATTTTAATCCTAAAACAAGAATGAATGGTCAAGTGTATCAACTGAGAGATTATGGAACCGAAGGTCAATTCTATTTGCCCGGAAGATCACCATATTCACTTAGTTCTCTCGCATTTCCATCAGGTATCGGATATAAAATGGCATTAAAAAATGGTGCCTATTTAGCATTTGAAGTAAATATGAGAAAAACAAAAACGGATTACATTGATGATGTAAGTGGTTATTTCGTTGATCCTGTTAAATTAGTAGAAATGAAAGGCCCTATTGCCGCACAACTCGCAGATCGCAGCAATGGCACTGTTCCATTTTTAAGTTCGCCAGGGAGTATCCGAGGGCATAATTGGAACAACGACTCCTATTTCTTTTTGAGCATTACTTATAATACCACAATTGGCGCTTCAAAAAGAAGTTCAGCCTTTAAAGTTGGACGTCCAAGAAGAGGCAATATCAATGGCAAACGCAAATGCTTTGAGTTCTAATAGCTGAACTTATTTGTTCGGGCATCATATCCTTCAATTGTAAATTTAAACTGCGGAGAGTAGCTGTAATTATTACTTGCTGCCATTACGTAAAAGAACCCAATTTTAAATCGTTCCTTCCACACTTTAACTACTTTTTCTAAACCAATAAATACCTCGGCATATTTCATATTTCGCTCTTTGGTATACAATAAACCACCACCTACACATTCGATAAGGTTAAGTTTTTTAAGCAACGGAATTTTATTTAAAATAGCCCCGTTGAAACGGTGGAAATAATGTGCCTCATAAAATCGTTTAACAGTGCTATAAGTGCTGTCGATTCCTTGAAATGAATAAAGTGGATTAGAGAAAAATATAGGACCTGCTCTGCGTTGAAATTTAAAATCAATTAAACGCAAATCTTCATGTGATAGAAATTCACCCGATACCACTCTGTAACGGCTAATGCCAGCCAAGCCGACTTTGAATTCTTGATCGGCGGCAAATTCTAAATAATCAAAATTGATAGTGCTACCAAGTGCGTTTATGCCTTTGCGATACCTTGCAGAAAAAGTTGGCCAGTTTGAACCCAATATTAATTTCTGATTCGGTTCTCTGATGTATTTTTGAAAGGGCGTATAACTCAACGTAATGCCTGCATATAAGGCTAAGTAATAATCGAAGGCTACCGCTTGGTTAAGTCCATAAAAGGAGCTGCTGTCGGCCGCCTTATCGAATTTATAATTGGCAATTGAATGTCTGTTTGTGAATTCAAGATCATTTCCTAAATAAAGACCATTAATCAATTCAATACTGTGGAACAAGGTTCCACCTTCTTGGGCATAAAAATTACTGCGTTTGAAAATCGCTATCCATGCATCATTCGAGTTGATAATACCAAAATCGCTGCCAATGGAAGCGCTAAAGTAACCTCGGTTGAATGGATTATACAATCTACCAAAGGAAACTGTACCTTTTAAGTCTTGGTTATACAATCCATAATTGGCCCGAGTAAACACATCGAGTGTTTTTTTGTTTTTATAAATTTTATTATAACCAACCCAGTAGTTAATACGTGGACCGGCAATATAAACAGGTGTATAAGCAAAAATTAGCGGTTTGAAGGTCCAATAGCGTTGTTCACTTCGTTTATAGTTGCCTTGTCCTGTTAGAAATAATTTTTTTAGTGTAATCTTGTTGTATACTGCATCAATGGAGTCTTGCCATTTTTTTTGAGAATGTAAAGCTTTGGCGCTATCACTTCGCCTAATAAATTGAATCTCAGCAATTGTAAATGGCTCTTTGCGTATTTGGGTCCAAAAATTCGAATCGCGTTCGTAAGCTTGTTGTGCGGTGCTGCTCAATTCATTGTTAAAAAATTTCTTTTTAAATGCTGGTTTGAATTTGTAATCCGAGTAATATACGACTGTGCGTCCACTGGCTTTTGTTCTCCCGTATTTGGCTACGTAGTTAAATTCCTGTTTCTCTAAAAAATAATTACTATCCTGCAAAGCATAAGTCTGACTAACTTCAAAAACATCGTATTCAACCAAGTGGTATTTTGGTAATTTAAGTTGAACCGAAGTGATACACCAGGCGCTATCCATAATTACCAATTCGCCACTAACCAAGGCATTGCCAAGGGTTCCGGGGGTTACTCTGATTCTGTAATATTTTTTATCGCCTTCGTAAAAACTCTCTAACATTTTATATTTATAGGCGAATAAACCACTGTTACTGATTGGCGAAAGAAAAGGTGAGGCCGAAAGTGCCGGCACCTCTACTAGATTTTTATACCAATTAAATTCCCCATCGGTATGGGTTAAAAAGAATAGACCGTTTTTATCACCTCTTATATCGACGCCTGTACGTACTTCTTTAATTTTTTGAGGAGGCGAGTAATTGAGGGTCATGTATATCTCAGCAAGATTTAAATTGGCAGATAAAATGGTGGTGTCTTTTTTCTTTTGTTTGGTGCTTTCCTGTTGATTTGCTTTGATGTAAGCATTCACAGTGTAAGGCACCGAATTGCCGTAGATATGTTTGTTGGCAATAACTTTTTTTATGATTTCTTCCGATCGGTCAACTCTTTTTCCTTTGATAGTAAAACCTTTAATTTCTCTGTTTTCTGGTTCCATAATCACATTTTGTACCAGTCCTTTGTGGTTAATCGTAACGGGAATTTTAATTGATTTAAACCCCACAAAAGAGAATACTAAAACATAGGATCCAGTTCTAATATTAATGGCATATTCGCCTTGGATATTGGTGCTTGTGCCAAGCGTATTGTTCTCAACAACGGAGACATTTACAAAGGCCATTGGTTCCATACTTGCATTGGTAACTTTGCCTGTCAATTGATAAAACTGACCCTGCATATTGAAGGAAAATAAGACGCTTGACAAGCATAAAAGTAGTAATCTCAATGGCATAAAAGTATCAATGTAACAAAGTAACGCAAATTACAGTGTTTTTGTTACTCGAAATTCTACGAATATTAGTTTTCAATAGATTTAAATATCTTTTATGACTGTCAGAAAGCTTGCACAAGTATACGTAATATTGTAAATTGCACCA
>JAQSCZ010000069.1 GCA_029945665.1 bacterium
TTTTTATTAAGCGCTACAAAAAAAGGTTTTTCGAGCAAAGAAATTCAAAAACAATTGGGATTAAAAAGATATGAGCCTGTATGGGCTATGGTTCATAAATTAAGAAAAGCTATGGGCAATAGAGATGCAAGATATACACTAGAGGATATGACAGAAATGGATGAGGGCTATTTCACAGTGGAAACCTCTGAAATCGAGAAATCCAATGGAGGAAGAGGTCGCGGAGCAGCAGGTAAATCCAATGTAGCAATCATGGCAGAATCAGTGCCATTAGAAGATTTAAATACTGGAGAGAAATCTAGTCAATGTAGATATTTTAAAGCGAAGGTTCTAACAGATCACACAATGGAAAATATTAACGAAACGGTCTTTGAATCATTGGATGAAAAGAGCATAGTATTTACAGATAAAAGCACTTCATATGTTGATATTTTGGATTATGTTGAATTACATTTTACAGAAAAATCTGATGAAAAAACAACTAAAGAAACATTACGCTGGGTACATATAACTATAAGCAATGCAAAAAGAAATTTCCTCGGCAATTTCCATAAAATAAAAGGTAAATATCTTCAACTCTATTTGAATGAATTCGTTTACAAGCTTAACAGAAGATATTTCAAAGATAAAATATTTGACAGGCTTGTTATTGCTAGTATTACTGGATTATGACACTTTACGGACATTCAAATTTTAGTATATCTTATTTATGATTTCTTCTTGATATAATTATATGTACTTTTTGACAGAATTATTAATAAAATTACCTCAAAAAGCCTAATAAGGTTAGTAAAAAAGAAACCTATAAAAGAGAATTTACCAATTGAAATATTTACAAAATTATTCTTTAAATATCTAACCGGTAAAGTATCACCAACGTTTCCAGAAATATTTAAAGTTCTGTATTGTTTTGTGATGAAAAAAAAAGTATCTCTTTCTCCAGACTTAGTAAGCACCTTAATTTTAAACTGCAAGCCAATGCTATTTGAAGATTTTGATTCAATAATACCTGACGATTTTATCCCACTTAATAAATATTTGTAATCTGAATTAATTGCAGCACCAAATACATATTCTAAATATATAAAACATGCAATCATTGATAGATAACCAAATAAGTTTGACTTTTTCATAATTTTATTGTTCAGTAGCTTTTTTAACAATTTCTGTAGTGCCTATGGTTATAATAATATCAGATGTTGCTTTTGTCCCCTCAGTTGCAGTGAACATAACCCCAGAAATTTCATTAATTTTTAAATCTGCCCATTCCTTAGTCTTTTCCTTAACCTGTCTTTTAAGTTCTCTCTCTCCCACTTTTTTACCAGTCTTTTCAAATATCCATTGTTTCAAGTATTTAGCTTGAATTTTTGCATATTGATTTAACTCTCCCTTAGTAAAGTCTTTAAACATTTTTTCTCCCATTTTTGTAAAGTACGTTTCTGTCGCTGGTCCAATTAAACCAGCTCCAGCACCAGTAACAAGCCCAACTAACCCACTAACCAAAACTTTATCTGGTTCAAATTCTTTCTGTTTGTCCATATATATGTTATAGGTTTGATCAAGTGCATTTGATGTCATTGATGACACGGCACCAATTCCGGCAAATTTAACGATTTTCAATGCGACATTTGTAGTTGTTGCAACTTTAATAAAACTACCAATTAATGCCGCACCAGAACCGACCGCAAAACCAACTACAAAATCCTTCAATGCAGTTTTCCCATCATAGTCTTTCCCTTCAATTTTCGCTTGAACATATCCAATTGCCACATTTACTACGCCACCAATAAATCCTGAAACCCAAGGAAATTTTCCCTTTTTATCAATTATAATATTAGGTGAATTTATTGCAAAACTATATGCAGATACAGAAGGAAAGTCCACATTATCAGGATCCATGCTTAAAAACCGGCCTAACCTTGCATCATAAACTCTGTAATCATAATCATAATATTCGCCTAGTTCCATACTTTTTTCAATACCACCAAACCCAAACCTATACCCCACATCGAATATACTGCAAACTGGATTAGGTGTTGTTTTCAATTTTTACTTTTCAATTCCTAAAGTTACAGGCAAAGAATAACAACCAATACTATCACAAATTATCTTTTCCCATCTCATTCTCTTTTCATTTTTAAATGAAATGACGCCATTTTTTTTTTGAAGGAAGAATGTATCGGTTTTGTGGCTGATTTTTTTTGGCACTGTGACATAGTATGTATAATTTTCTAACTTGTCATTAGGAGTTTTAGCAAATGGCTTGATTTTAACAGAATCTTCATTTATCCAAATATCTTCATTTAAATCTCGGTAACATTTAATGATCTTCCCCGTAATTGAATCGTAATTGTTGTAATAATAAACTCCTTCGTGATTGTATTTTTGGTATGTTTTTAATTTTCCTTTAGGGTAGTAAATGTATAAATTTGAATCAATAAAATTTTCTTTGTAAGATATTTCATCATTAACAAATAGCAGCAATTCAATTATTTCACCATTTACATAATTAATTTTCTTAATAACTTTCCCATTCAAATCATAATACAAGGCAGAACCAATTCTCTTATTATTCAATGTTGAATATTCACATTTTTTTTTAGTAGTACCTGAATGGAACTCAACATGATTTACAATTGAATCTGAAAAACACGAATCGAAACAAGATGTCAGTAATATTAGGAAAATTAAAATAAAGTTTTTCATTTGTCGGTTTTAGCTGGCGTTGTTGATTTCTTAACTTCTTTTTTTTTCTTTTTATCAACTTCACCAGGCAGTGGGGTGTAAACATAGCCCTTTTTCCCCTCTAGTGAATCTCTTTTTGATAGTTTTTTTGTATTAGGATCTATTACAATATCCTGTTTAACTTTTTCACCAATTTTCTTTTTTAATGGTATAATAATTTCTTCATAAACATAAGTGCCTGCATCATATATATCCATCTCTTGTTTCAATAAATCAATCACACTATTTTGCATACCTCCTTTTGCATTTACTAATTGAATGATTGCCATTAACTTATTTATATTTTCAACGGATATTTTTCCACTACCTCTCCGAGTTTCTTGCCCTTGACCATCTTTTGAATAAAATACTATTCCTCCGGCAGGTTTAAATAAGTCCTCAATGGAGCCATCATCGACTAACGCATCAGCCCACCAAGCCCAATTATCTGCTGTTGTTGTTCTATATGCACCCCTAAAGGTTGTCGTGGTTTTACTAACAACCTTCCCGTCTCGTTTTACAATGTTAACTGTTTCATTGACGTCATACCAGTCATATTTTACAACAGGGATACTAATTCCACATAATACAATACTAACAATTCTTGGGACAGAGCGGAGTTCATCACTTACAGTTACAATTAAGACTTCAGTTTCTCCTGTTGTCTCATCGGTAGTAATTGTAGTGATTGTTTTTTTTCTACCATCATTATCTTTATATAACAAAGTATTATCACTGCAGTTTACATAAGGGCTTTCAAATGGAAATCTATTAGCCAACGGGTCTCTGCTCAACCACCTTCCCAATCTTCCATCATAAATCCTCGCTCCAAAATCATAATCTCCACCATTTACAGTAATCTCATTGTCCTTCTCCTTGCCATTAAAACCAAACCTATATCCCATATCGAATATACTGCAAACTGTAGATAGTTTTGGATTGAAATTCTTATGAGTTTTGGTAATACAATCCATCCGTTTATAGATTTAAAGTTGCTAAGCACATCAAAGATAGGTTTTTGTTTATGCTTTTTAAATATTGCTCAAAATTCTTTATTATTTCTTAATTTTGACACAGTTTATTTTACACCCTCTAGTATTACCAAAGCCATTTCAATTTGGTGACAGTTCCAGTAAATGCAATTCTATAATAGAATTTAAGGCTGTGAGACGCTACCTTAAAAAATAAACTTCTGGCAAAAAAACGCTTTTATGCCTTTTATTTCTTTTTAGTTGAGACTCTAGAGGTTTACTTCGAACATATTTTTTAAACATATTTTTAATATTGTATAAATATACGGAGTCTTCATTATTGGAAAAGCTAATTCTATCCATCTCTAATCCATCAAAATTTTCTTTAAAATAATTGTAAATATAAAGTTTATTGCAATCAAGACTTACATGGTTGAAATTTGTATTCTGTAGGCAATTCATAGAAATATTTATTATTGTTGAGTCTGAGTATCCATGAAATAAGTCAAAGCTTCCAACAATGAATTTTAATTTGAGTTTTAATGAAACTGCTAGATCTGATTTGTTAAAGTCTAAATATACTTTTGTATTTTTTGTGGGAACATGAATTTCCTTATTGTTAATTAAAATAGAAAGATTGGAAGTGTTATTTATCAATTCCAATCTAACAGAGTCTTTATGTTTATATTTACAGTTATACTTACAAGAAATATCTATGATACTTTCATCATTAAAAGGTATTTTATCAAGTGATATTTTATAATCATTCCCGTTGTATAAATATTTACCAGTCAAATAGTAGCCATTATCATACCTAAAAAAAATATTTGAATCCTTTATTAAGATTATTCCAGGTCTTACTCCTCTTGAATACAAATCTTCATAGAATTGCATCCTATGAGGTTTGCAACTATAGATTATTATAATTAAAAATATTATAATATTAATCTGGATTTTGTCTTTTAGTATCACTTTTATTCAGTTAATGGATTTTTATTAAGATGTCTTGGGTTTAGGATTTTTAATTTGCAAAATGGGATATTACTAATTCTATCATTTGGCAATAAAAGATAATTTGCATTATTGTCACCTATTTGTCTAATTAAATCAGGAGTTAAATTCAAATTTTTTAAAATCAGATCGTTACCAGATCTAGTTGTTAAAAATAGAGTTCTACCAAATGCAAAAGCAATTTGGCGCCTATATGCGTAATATTCATCATATATATCTACTGAAGGTCCACTATTTCCATTGGGTAAAAAGTCAATCTCTCCATTAATGTATTGATGACCATGTTTTAATTCATGAGCTAGTAAGGATCTATCTCTACCGTTCCATTCTATTAAAATTACACCACTTGGCAACTTACGAGTTTGACCGACTGGACCACCTCTTGTATTGCGAATTTGAAATATTTCATCCGAACTTTTCATTTCCTTTAATTCATCAAGAGAACTTCGGACTTCAGAGAGTGCTATTGAAATTGATAGGATTTTGTTCTCATCTTCTTCAAGTGCCCTAGCTTTGGTTGCATCATTATGAAATCCATTAGATTTAAGATCTCGCCTTAGTTCTCTGAATGCGTGTTTAAGTTCTCTTTTGTATAATCTTTCTCTAGATTTTGCAAAATGTTTCTGTTTTCTATATTCTTTTCTTGAATTTGGAGTAAATTCATCTCCCAAAATATCAATATTAAAAATCGGGTTATTACCCATTACTGAGTAATCACTTATCTTAATTTGTGGTTTAGGGTCTAAATTCCACCTTCTACATAACTTACTATCATACTCCCAAAACTCTGCGGTAAAGTGCCCTATACCAATCTCATTGTCCTTCTCTTGAGTATTAAATCCATACCTATAGTCTTTATCGAATATACTGCAAACTGTAGTATATTCAAATATGTTGTAGCCTATACTACTAAATTGTCTTTGGGTATTTGGAAAATGCATTAATTTGATGAATTATTTGATTTTTAGATACATTTTTAAAGATTATTTAGTAAAATTTTATTACAAAAAATAGGTAGTATAATTAATAATCAATCACTCAATTACCTTCCACTAATTCCTATTACCTATTGCATAGTCCCTTTTCCCTTGTTCCTCCAGCCTATTTCTTCTTATAAAAATCGCCCAAATTACATTGCAAACTGAATTGATTGGCATTGTATCCCGGAAATAAAGACGCGCTTCCATAATTAATAATGAACTTGCTTATTTTGAACCCCAATCCCCAGCTAAATCCTACAGTTCCCCGTTTCTGCTCGGGCGATGCTTCTTTTCTTCTCATGTGATTGTAGCCAAATCGCACCACAAAATGTTTGGATAAATTTAATTCTCCTCCCAATGTTAAATGCCTTAAGATATTATCTCCCATGGTCATTTTAACGATTTTGATATTGCCATTCTCGTCTTTTAAATTAGAGGCATAGCTATAACGCATGTCGGGTTTTTGTAAATCGTGTATCACTAAATTATAACGGAAGGGCAGGTGTTTTAATTTTTTACCAATGGCTATATCCATTCCTAATGGCAACGGTTGGCGACTGGTACCACTGTATGGTATGGCTTGAAACCCAATGTTTTTCACAATTCCTGTGATACTTATATTCTTGGCAGTATCGTCGTACATGGCCGATAAATTGGTTGAAAGACCACTGCTAACAAATGATTCATAAATAGAATAAATATAGTTTAGAGAAGCGCCTACTCTGATTTTATTTGTCAGGGCCTTGCCATATCCCAATTGTATGCATTGGTCCTTTACAGTAAAAACGCCTGTTGATAAGCCATTGGGCAAATAACCATCGAATTTACCATAGTCGAGGTACATAATCGATAAGGCCAGTGTGCCCTGGTTTTTTAAAGTTCGGGCGTAGCTAAAATAACCCGATTTAATATCTGAAATATAATTATTATAGCTCACAAAGGCATTGTTATGCATGCCAGGGTTGAGTGCTGCGGAATTTTGCCAAGCGACACTCAAATCTTTATCGGCCACCGAAATAGAGTTGGTTCCCAAAGCCAAACTGCGAGCGGATGGATTTAGATTTAAAAAAGCATAGGTGCTTTTTCCAGCTAATTGAGCTTTTATTTTAAAGCTGCCAAAGGCAACCAGTAGTAATAGCAGAAAATATTTCATTCGTTATGCAAATTAATGTAATTTGGTTTGTTTTATTGTGCTGTCCTAATATTATTACAAAAATATGTTGGAAGGAGGAGGGTTGCCACAGATTCAAAGAGGGAACCAATTTTTTATGACACGGATAAAATCATTTGAATTCAAATAATCATTATGAATGATGTAAAGATAATTTTATTCCTTCGATAAAATGAATTAGAAATAAATATAAAGCGAAATCAGCTGAATAAAAATGGATTTAATCTGTGTATCTGTGGCTTATTATCCAATAGCACAGGCAAAGTAGGAGATGACAATACCACCAATGATAAAGATCCATTTCTTCATACCTTCTTTTTTCCAAATGGAAGTTTCGAATACAATGGTTGTGCTGATGTGTAAGAATGTACCGGCAATAATTGCTGTAATGATTTGTGATAGCGATTCGGAAATTAAGGATTCTGTATGTACAAATACACCGATAAAATAACCAAAAGGGGAGGCTAAGGTATAGCAAATAAGTAAAATAAGTAATCTTTTTTTAGCGGCTATTTTTTGATTTAATAAAACCGATAAAGAAAATGCAGCAGGTATTTCGTGTAGTGCAATGCCGATTATCATACCAGAAAGCGCTGAAGGTGTAATGTAGTTGGTTAATCCTGCAGAATAGCCTTCGAAAAAGGCGTGCAAGAATAAGCCAAAGTAAAGCACCATGATATTTTTAGGCACATCGTGAGAATGGATATGGCCATGACCAACACCGCCAGTGAATTTTTCCAATCCTATTTGAATAAAGAAGCCAAAGGCCAACCACAAACCTGCCTGTTTAATATTGCTAAACAATTCGGGCATAAGTCCAAACAAAGCAATACCTAATAAAAATGAACCACTGAATAAGACCGAATAACCGATAAATCGGTGACTTTTAATTTTGAGTTTCAAATTTAAGAGAACACCACTAAAAGGTCCAATGAAAAGAATTAACAAAGGTATAATCAGTTCCATGTCATTTTAGAATTTGTAAAATTATATAATTTAAGACAAACATAGCCGAAGATACTCCCAACTAGGCCTCCTACCAATACATCTGTCGGATAGTGCACGCCACAATAAACCCGGCTGTAGGCAATACTTGCAGCCCATAATAACCAGAGCACAGTGAGTGTTCGTTTTTTTAAACCAAAGATTCCAATAAAGAAAATAGCCAAAGCAAAATGGTTCGCTGCATGCGATGAGGGCATGCTGCCTGTCTCATGGCAAGGGTCCAGTACCCGTGGGTTTAAGGCCATAACATGACAAGGGCGTTCGCGTTTTATTAGTGGTTTCATGAAGCCGCTGGTTAGTCTGTCTGAGAACACAATTGAGAGACCAGCAAAAAATAAAATTAGTAAACTTTGTTTACCAAATTGCCTGAACAGAAAAAAAATGATGATAGCGTATAGTGGAATCCAGAAAAATTTATCTGAGAATTTAACCATTAAAAAATCCAACCAATCTGCCGTTAATTGCTGGTTTATTAAATGGTAGAAGTAGGTATCAAAGGCATTGCTCATAAGGGTTGTGAAATTAAAATAAGTCTTTTAGATTCGTTCGGATTGAAACTTCCAAGTTCATAATCGCCGAATGTATGTAAAATTTTTAAACCAGCTTGCTTATACATTTGCTCAAAATCTGCCAATGTAAATAAATCAACCACTTCGCAAAATTGATAGTGCTCTCCTTGATCATTAAATTCGATTGTTTTAATAATCTTTTGGTCTTTAATTGACTTGTTTATTTTAAATAAAATACCACCTGCATTTATTTCGTGGTAGGGCACTATTTGATTGATTACCCAAGATGCATTAAAAAAATCTTGAATAAAAACGCCATTTGTTTTTAAATTTTCTTTTACCGCAGCCAAGGTCGAAATATTGTCTTCGGCATTAGAAAAGTAGCCGAAGCTTGTAAATATGTTAAAGACATATTCGAAATACCGTTTTTTGTACACTTTTCGCATGTCGTGTACTTCAAAATTGAGTCTATCTGAGGTGAACAATTGAGCCGATTTGATACTTTCTTCACTCAAATCGATACCTGTCACTTGCAACCTGTGACTGGCGAGCTGTTTTGAATGTCGACCCTTTCCACACGCTAAATCTAGCGCGTTTTGATGGTCTTTAAAACCTAAAAAAACAGACAAATTATTGATGAACAATGCCGCTTCTGCGTCATTGTGTTGTCCATACAAAATATGATAATAGGGAGAATTGAACCAATCTTTAAACCAAGCCATAGAAATTGATTTGCAAAATAAATCTAAAATGCGCTTATATTTGTATTAAATATGAATAAGTTAAGATTTTTATACATTATTGCCATTTTTACGATTGTTTTGGTGGCTTGTAAAAAGACGGAAGTCAAAAAAGATGACCCTAAAGTGGATCCACCAACCATGACCGCCCAAGAATATCTTTCAGATACCACTTGGAAAATAACCGCTTTAACAGCCGATGGAGTTGGAGATGTTTGGAACAATCCCTTTTTTGTAAAACCCTGTAACAAAGACAATACCTATTATTTTAAGTTAACCAATATATTAACCTCTTATGATACACCTAGCAAATGCAATGCAACCGATCCAGATTCAACCAGCGGTCCTTACAAACTGATAGAGAACAATAAACGCATGTTTTTAGATTTGACAGTTGGTACCATTCAAATACAAGACACAACCGACGTGGTTGTAATAGATAAAACGACACTTAAATTAAATTTTAATTATAGCGGCTTTCCAGGTGTAATTACCTTTGGACATTAATAAAAAGTATTTTTTTAAAAGGTCATCATTTTTATGATGACCTTTTTTTTGCCCTTATTAAAAGGAAATGGAGTATTTCAAGCGTTTTAAACCTTCTTCAGCGGCTATCTGTTTCTTGTCTAATTGTAAGGCATTCTGATAATCCATCATAGCGCCAGTGTGGTTGTTGAGCTTTTCTTTCATTAAACCTCTTAAAGCAAAAGCATCCGCATTGTTTTTATCTAAATCAATTGTTTCATCTAAAATATCCAATGCAACTTTGTAATTTTTAAAGTATGCATTAATATAAGCCAAGTTGTAACGACAAAGTATATGGCCTGGGTTCATTTTTGCTACTTCTTCGTATATGGCAGAAGCATCTTTGTACTGGTGATTTTTCTGAAGGTATAATCCCTTTCCATACAAAGGTTCTTCACTGTAAGGGTTAATAGCCATGGCTCTATCATAAAACACCAACGCTTTTTTATCGTTTTTAAACGCATAGTAATCGCCTAATTGCATAATGGCATCATAATAGTTGCCATCGTAAACTAGGGTTTTTTCAAACAAGGCCAAGGCTTTAACAGTATCTTTCATCTCCTTAGCCATCAAACCTAAATAAAAATAGGTAGCTGGATTGGATGGATCTACCTTGTTGCAATTAAAATAAATTTTCTCCGCTTCGACATAGTCTTGACGGGCAATTAACAATTTGCCATACATTAACATCGCCTCTACATAATCAGGTTTTAATCGCAATGATTTTTTGAAACTCAAAATTGCTTCTTTTGAATTGGCGGTATCACCAGAGATTAAAAATTCAGCGCGTTTAAATTCGTATAGCGGATTTGTAGAATCAATGGTTATGGCATAATCGATATCAAGAACCGCTTGTTTGATATTGGATTCGAAATAAAAAGTATTGGCTCTTTTGTAGTATAGTTCGGCATTATTTGGTGATTTATTTATTTTTTCGCTAACGCTTCTAATATCGGCCGAGTAGGTCGTATCTTTATCGCTTATATAGCGTAAATTGCTGTTTTCAGTGCAACTTGGCAAAAAAACAATCACCATTGAAAGAACAAATAAGACACAAATCGATTTAAACTTTAACATAAACACAAATTTCACTAATTTTACCCACAATTTTAAACGTTTTTTATGCCATTTTATTATAAAGCAGGTCAAATTCCTGAAAAAAGACACACTCAGTTTCGTAAACCCAATGGTGGCTTATATTCAGAGGAGCTCATAAGTACCGAAGGTTTTTCAAGCATTTATTCCTTGGTTTACCACTGTCATCCGCCAACATTGGTAAAGTCAATTGGCACACCGATTGATGCGGCACCAAAAGCTGCCATTGCTAATAATATGCAAAATCGCAGTTTCCTAACCTTTAACACGGCGCCTAAAAAAGACTATATCGAAAGTCGCGTCATACAACTGTTTAATAAGGATGTATACTTAACCACTGCCGCTCCGCAAGCTTCCATGACCGATTATTTTTTTAAAAATGCAGATTGCGATGAAGTTATTTTTATTCACGAAGGAAAAGGAACCTTAAAAACACTTTATGGTAAAATTAATTTCGAATATGGCGATTATCTGGTAATTCCCAGAGGTATTATTTACCAATTAGTATTTGAAGACGAAAACAACCGCTTGTTCATTACAGAATCTTTCAGTCCTATTCGACCACCAAAGCGCTATTTAAACAATTATGGTCAATTTCTTGAACATTCACCGTATTGCGAACGCGACATTAAATTACCACATTCTATCGAAACACATGATGAAACAGGTGATTTCAAAGTCATGATAAAAAAGGGTGATCAAATTTTTCCTTATGTATATGCCACACATCCATTCGATGCCATTGGTTGGGACGGGTTTCAATATCCTTTTGGTTTTAGTATACACAATTACGAACCTATTACAGGCAGAGTGCACATGCCGCCGCCAATTCATCAAACATTCGAAGGTCATAATTTTGTAATTTGCTCATTTGTGCCGCGTTTGTTCGACTACCATCCATTGGCTATTCCAGCACCTTATAACCACAGCAATGTAGATAGCGACGAGGTTTTGTATTATGTAGATGGCGACTTTATGAGTCGCAAGCATGTTGAACGTGGCATGATCACCTTGCATCCTAAAGGCATTCCACATGGTCCACATCCTGGCACAGTTGAGAAAAGTATAGGAGCCAAAGAGACCAAAGAATTGGCCGTAATGATAGATCCTTTTTATCCTTTGCAAATAACAGAAGCTGCCATGCATATCGAAGATCCAACATATTACCTCAGTTGGGTTCAATAGTATCAGGTAACCTTCGCGTTAAAGTGTTTTTTTTAAGTTTATTTTTATATTAGGATTGCTTGGTCCATTATAGCTATTTTCTATATTGTTTAATTTATTTTAAACAAGAGATATATTTATATTTGCAACTTAAATTTTAAAAAAATATGTCAATAGAAGTAGGCGCATTAGCCCCCGATTTTACCTTAACAGATACCAACAAAGCAACTGTTATTTTATCAGAACTAAAAGGACAAAATGTTGTTTTGTTGTTTTTTCCTTTTGCCTTTACGAGCACCTGCACTGCCGAATTATGCGGTGTAAGAGATGATATTGCCCAATATCAAAATTTGAATGCAAAGGTTTTTGGAATTTCAATAGATACCGTTTTTACACTCATTAAATATAAAGAAGATCAAAACTTGAATTTCGACTTACTTTGCGATTTCAACAAAGAAGCTGGTAATGCCTATGGCGTTTTATATGAGAGTTTTGCTTTTGGAATGAAAGGTGTTGCCAAACGTTCTGCATTTGTAATTGATAAAGAAGGGGTGATCCGTTATGCCGAAGTATTAGAAAATGCCAATGAATTGCCAAATCTAGAATTAGTGAAAGCTACTTTGGGAACATTGAACTAGTTTTAATTATATAAAAGCGATGAGATACAAGGCGTATTCGGCAAAAAAGAACAGCCAAAAACGCTTGTAAAATTGTTTAACCGAGTTTTGTTTTTTTACACGTATTAAACAGGTATTTATAATAAATAAGCCTAGCAAAAGGGTATTGCCAAATAATAACAATTGTGTGGCAAAGCTTGGTTGTGAACTTAAGAAATAGGCCGTATAGTAGTAATATATTAACATTATAAAAGCCAATGATACTAGGCTGGTGCCAGCAATTAAGGCGGTTTTTTGTGAGTATAAAATTGCGAGTGTCCTTATCTTGTATTTAGCATCGCCTTCAACATCTGGCATGTCTTTGAACCACGAAATAGCCACGCTAAATGCAATGATAAAAAAAGTGAGTAACCATACAGGTTCCAAGATTGTAGTTGAATTATTGATGACCGTATTGAACACATAAAACCCTCCAATATTAACTAAAAAGCCACGCACGATAGTTATAGCCAATGCAGCGGGTAAATGGTGTTTTTTAAAACTAAAGGGAGGCAATGAATAAGCCATTCCGATAAGCATTGAGAGCGCAACAATGCCAGTTAAATAAAAGGAAATATAGGTAGCCAAAACCACCGAAACAAAGGCTGAAATATAGATGATACGGTAAGCGTTTTGAGTGCTTAATTCGCCCGATGCAAGTGGTAAGTATGGTTTGTTGATTTTATCTATTTCAATATCCTCAATTTGATTAATACCAACAATGAAAATATTGCATCCAATGCCAGTCAGCACAGCCAAAAGGAGCAACAACCAATGTGCTGTGAAATTTATATTTTGACATGCCATCGCATACAGTGTCGTAATACTTATAGTGCTGCCAATGATGGTATGTGGACGACTAAATTTCCAAAGTATATGGAGTCTTTTCATGATTTTATTTTAATAACAATAAGCGAGAATAATCCTTTTTTCAATTCGAATATTTCAGTTGGAGCAATTAATCCAGTAAATAGCTTTTGATATTGACGAACGGATTTGGATTTATAGACAGATAACAATCCATCGTAAGTTATTGTTATTATATTGATGGGAATACAATAGGTGAAAAAAAGTCTTTTTAAGGAGAAAGGTTTTATAAATGGCGTAAATAAAAGTGTCCCGATTGTTGTAGTGAACAGTATTTTTAGATAAAATAAAAAATGAGGGGCTAAAATTTCAACAAAATAAGCCTCTGCTTTTTGAGCTTTCATATTCAACACAATTAATTGTTGTTGCTTGTCATTAAAATGATGCAGCGCATTAAACATGGTATAAGTGTACGAGGGTTGGAAATTTTGTATTAACACATCCATCGGTTCTGGTATATACGCCATGGGGGCAATTAAAGTTTTGGAGGTCGAAGGGAATTTATCAGAGAGTGTAAGCGATTCAAAATAATCTATTGTTTTAAAAATACTGATGGCAGGTTCGCCACTGCCCGAACACAAATCAAACATGTGCTTATTTTGAGGTTTGTCATTTTTCAATTGTGAAATAAAAGGCGAATAAACCTTAAATTGAGAAACAACAAATCCTATAAAATCTGTCTGGTATTGGCGGAGTATTTTGGGAAACCATTCAAAGTCTTCTAATTCTTTCAATTCTATGCTTTAATTTGCAAACGAATTTAGTTTAATAAAATGGTACAATGTGATTTTCTATCCCCGAGCAATCCTGTTTTAGCTCAAATTAACACAATGCATCTGACTATCAGCTTGTCATTTATTTTATTTGCCTTGTGTGTAGTCGCTTACTTTCTTAAATGGCTGTCTTTTTCGGGCGCAATAGCCGCTTTTTTCACAGCATTGATTTTAGGCTATGGTGGACTTGAATTTTTTTATTTGCCAATGCTGTTGTTAATAGGTGGCACCTTGTTATCCAAGTTAAACAAGCATACATCCGATAAAAACGGTCGGAATGCAAAACAAGTATTAGCTAATGGCTCCATTGGACTCACCTGTTTGATTCTGTATTACAATTCACATAATACAGTTTTTTTTATTGCTTATTTACTGTCCTTTTCAGTGAGTATTTGTGATACATTTAGCAGTGAGATAGGTAAGTTTTTCAAAGGTGCGACCATCGATATTCTAACACTAAAACCTATAACCAAAGGTTTGTCTGGCGGAATATCTATAAAGGGCACTATAGGCGGTTTTGTAGGCGCTATGATGTGTTCACTAATAGCAATTTTACTTTTAAATATTCAACTATCAGAATCAATAGCCATCGGCTTAATTGGCTTTATTGGAATGCTTGTTGACAGTTTGATGGGTAGTATATTTCAAGCAAAATACAAAAATATTCATACAGAAGCAATTGAAGAGGATAAAAATCTAGCCAACAAATTAATAAAGGGCTACGCCTGGTGCAGCAATGATTTGGTTAACTTACTTAGCAACGCCATTACTGTTATATTGTTTATCGCAATACAGTTACTTTAAAATGGGTTGTTAGATTATTTTGTACAATTCTCAAAGTGTAATTGCCCGTGCTTAATTCAGAAATATTAAGGACTGTTTTTTGACTGCCATTATTTTCTAAAATCAGCTTGCCATAACTATCAAATAAAGAAAAGTTATACGATAAACTATGCGCTGATTCAATGGATAGTTCATTCTGAGCAGGGTTCGGGTATACATTAAGGGTTGAGCCAATTGATGGATATGAAAGGATGGTATACCTAACATCATATACATTAGAAATATTTTGACAAGTATTGGTATCAGTGTGCTGTAAACTGTATATCGCATCAAATGGCGGATAATAGAATTGGTTAATAGCAGAATCAATTTTAACACCATTCAGTAACCATTGGTTGCCAAATGAGTAGTTAGATTTTAAAGCCCTATTCACACGAGTAATAGTAGGTTTGGCTGGTAAAGGGTTTTTAATAACAGTTAGTTTGTTGCTACTGTCATTGCAGCCGTTTATGTCATATCCAACAAGGCTGTAAATACTCTTATTACTTGGTACTTGTAAAAAATAAGGACTAAACGTTAAACCACTGTCTATTTTTGTTTTGCTATTTAAATACACATCATACTTTTTAGCACCGCTAAATTTCAATTCGAGTGCATCGCCTTCACATAACTTTGTATTTGGCGAAACCAATTTTACAACGGGTAAACTAATAACACCGGCACTTATTGTCTTTGAAATATTAAGGCAACCCTTGTCAGTTTTAAAGGTAATTTCGAAATTGCCATTTGTAAATATTCTCTCTGATAATATAGGATTTGAACTAAATGTACCACCTGGTTTAGCGTAATTATAAAACCAATATTCACTGGCACCCGAGGCTATAATTTTGAGTGTATCGCCATAGCAAATTGAATTGTTTTTAATATTCGTAGTGTATTGTATGCTTGGTAATGGGTGGATATTGATGGTTGGTAATACCGTTGAATTGAAATTTTCGGCAGGTGGGTTGCTACCTATTACTTTAATCTTGTATTGATGTGATAAGTTAACATTGGGTGATTTAATTGTGAACGCTTGATTTTTTAGTGTTCCAATTGTATCTAATAGTAAACTAGGTTGACTAAATCCGCCATTACTATCTGATAAATATATCTTAAAATGATTGTCTGCTTCTGGCGTATAATTCGTTTTGAATTTTACATTGAAATACTGGTTCTCACAAATATCTGCGATAGCCGCAGTGTCATATAAAATGGGAGAAATAATGGTATTGGCAACTGTATTTGTTTTTTGTAAATTGCCGTTGTCAAAAGCGACGTACGCATTGTTTCGAATGGTTGAACTGTCTGTAAAGGATTTTTTCAAATTGATACTATACAGATAATTGATATTAGACAGAGGCGTATTAGAATAATAATCAACGTATAAAATATTGGTATTAATATAAGCAGTATGGTTGGTAGCACTGCCTATTAATTGGATAGAATTAAGGTCAAATTTCGAAGCATCTAAGGTATCTGTTACCAAGGCCCTTTTTATTAATCCACTGGGTGTAAAATTGAGTCGGTAAGTAATCGTTGGGTCAATAGGAAAATATCTTTTAGGGGCATATGTTCTTTTCTCTGATCCATCACAACAGCCAATATCCCCAATGGTTTCATTCAATGTATAGTAATTGTTTTCTAATACACTGTCTTGCACATTTGTCCAAATTTGATAATTCACCAGTTCATTCGCAGTATAATTTGCTTTGGTGATATAGTGTATAACATCTATATTTTTAGTGCGCCCTTTAGCGATTGAATCAATAAGCCAAAAAATGGTATCATTATAATTCGTATTGCTGCTTGGAGAACTAAATTGTTGAAGTTTTTTGGAAGGTAAAAGTTTAATATAAAAATTGTAAACCGTGGATAAACCTTTATTCTCAATTAATATTTGTTGCGTAAAACTGACATCATTTCGAATGTGATTACTAGGGGTTAAACTTATTTTAATATCCTTGTAATTGGTTTTCTTTTGCAGTGGAAAGTCATAAATAGTTGATTGGCTATCCTTTTTTATTTGAACAGCAAGAGAATTAATACAAGTGGCGCGGTATGCTATTCTAGGGTCAATTTGTAGGGCGTAATTTCCAATGGTATTGTTGAATAAAAACTCACCTCGGCTATCCGTAATTGCCACCGCATTTTTAGCTTTTTCACCAATTTTAATACCACCCAATAATACATCAACGAAGGGGTCAAAAACGCAATTATTATTTACATCTTCGAATATTCGGCCTCTGACACCTTGCACATAATTGAAACCAATTTCTAGGCTATAGCTGCTATCGAATTTTGCAATAAATGCAGAATCTTTATTTGTTGAATAGGTAAATTGATTCCTCAATAATCCAATGTTAAAATTGCCGATCAGTGGTTTTTGCGTTAACAATCCATTTAAGTCTGTATTAAGTGTCGTAAGTGTTCCGAATCGATTGATAAGCACAGGGGCCGAACGATAAGGTTCGCCAATTTCTCGCTTCCCATTTTTATTGATATCATAAAAAGTTTTGACTTGAATCGTTGTAATAGAGTCGGGGGCTGCCGATTTGAAATTAATAGTCGTTGAAATAGATTGACCCAACAAACAAGGTTTGTCATAAGCATAAATCAATACATTGTCCTCTAATTTATTTTGGAAATCTAAATCAGTAACATTCCAACAATAATGCAAGATTTTTTCTCTTGCATTAGAATCAACAAGACTAAGTGTGCCGTATTTAGGAAAACGCTTTACAATAAGTTTGACAGTATCCTTATTTGCGCTTGTCGTGTCATCCTTTATTCGAATATCTATACAGGTGTTTTCGCGGGCTTTAATAGTGTATGCTTTGTAGGTGGTAAGTGTTGGTTTGTTGATATTAGATTTATAAATTATGTGCATCATGTCGCGCTTTACATAACCTATCAGTTTATATTTTCCGCTATCTTTTCTATATAAATTAATATGACTGTTACGAAGGTTGCACATATGGCTGGTACCACGGCTTACT
>JAQSCZ010000070.1 GCA_029945665.1 bacterium
ATTAATACTTTTTGTATTATTATTAAACGTACTCTTTTTGGGGGAGCCTACAATACCAATATTGATATTGTGCAGCAGTGTAACGATGGGTTCGAAGGTGTAAAGGCCATACAAGTCCATCAGCCCGATTTAATATTCTTAGACATACAAATGCCTAAACTAAATGGTTTCGAAATGCTGGAACTCATTGAAAACGCTCCTAAGGTTATATTTACTACTGCTTTCGATGAATATGCGCTAAAGGCATTCGAGAGCAATGCGGTAGATTATCTCCTAAAACCCTTTAGCAAAGAGCGATTCGACCAAGCCTTAAAAAAATGCTTAAGCACCACCCAAAATACCGAAGCGAAGAGCGAAGCCCTACACAATACAAATGCCAAACAACCCGAGGAGGGCAACCGCATAGTAGTAAAGGTAAATGGTACTATTAAAATTATACCCATACAAGAAGTCATGTATATAGAGGCGTACGACGATTATGTAAAAATATATACCGAGCAAGCCTGCCATGTTAAAAAGAAAACCATGGCTTGGTACGAACGTTCTTTAGATACCAAAACCTTTGCCCGTATACACCGCTCGTATATACTTAACCTTAGCTACCTTACCCGCATACAACAAACCGATAAAGAAGGCCATTCAGCCATACTTAAAAATGGAAATGCGCTAGCCTTAAGCCGCAGTGGGTATGGGTTGTTGAAGGAGAGATTGGGGATATGAAATTATTCAAATCTTGTATAAATACCTTTTACCAATTGTATCATTCCAAAAATAATAGCACCATAAGTAACAACATATTTACCACCACCACTAGATGCCTTTGAATAGGTAAACGCTGTTATTACAATACCGCCAATGCACCAAAGTGCTCCATAGAGTATATCTTTATTGGCTCGCTTCATTTTTGCTTCGTATATCTCATCATCTATTTTGTTCACTATGGTTCTTGCAGTTTCTTCATCAATTCCTTTTTGCATAAGGTTGTGCAAAGCATCGGCTGTATTCATTTTTCTTACCACTAATAATTGGGTGGCATAAGCGTATACATCGCCTATTGCTTCTTGAATTTCTTTGTTATTTTCTTCCATATTTTTATTATGTTGATTAATGTTACTTTCAATGTATTAATGACAAATTAAAGCAATGAAAAGGAATAAAAAAAGAGGAGATGGAATTTTTGACTATTCATTACACGATAAAATAAAATTAAAAAAGTTCATTTTGTGAATTGATTATTTCCTGCTAATAATAGCGCCATCCTTAAAGACAATTGTCTCTATTAATTGATCATTTTTATATAGAAAACAAATATAAAACATTGGTATAAGTGCTTTGTACCACTAATTTTTGAGCAAATATTTGGTTCTGAAAAAGAAGCAAAATCAAAATAAACTTTGTTTTCATAATGTAATAACGGTTAAAGTAAAATCTAACGTTGCCTAACCAAACGCTTCCTATACAAAAAGCCATACATACAACTGCCACAAGGTCGCTTTAACACATTAGTGCCCAGTGTCCAATAATATATTCCCATCCCTTCGGTCATTTCACCTTTTTTTGTAGCCCTATATTTCCCAAGATTTATAAATTCTCCTATCTCATAATCAAACACCTGTATCGACATCCACTGGTCGAGTTGATCTTTAGTAACGACTCTAAATCTATCGGCATCGCGCACAACCATAAAATACGACTCACCAGGTGCCCAACTTATTCCCGAAGTATAAATAACATAGCTGGTATCCCCTGTTTTCATGAGCCTTGTAATAGAGGCAGTATCGGTGTATGATTTATAATATTTTTCTACATTAAGAGGCACAGTAAGGGCTTTATTTAAAACAACCACTTTCTTAATTTGTGCCATCGATTTAGAATGCAAAATTACCGTATAATTTCCTTGCTTTAATGCGAATGTCATTTGATTACAAAGTTGTGGCAATTGCAATCTACACATTGTATCTCGACCACTTATAAAAACACTGTCCCATAAATCGACGTATGCTTTATTAAATTTAAAAGCAATGGTCAACTTAACCTTCGCAGTTTGTGCATGCAATATTTGAAATAACAATAACAAAACTGATAATATTAAGCCTGACTTTAAAGGTAATCTCCTCATTTTTAACAGATAATTTTATAACAAAAATAAGGCATTTTAAGCATTCATTTTTTTATCTATTTTTATTGTATAATTGTAGTGCCTGACAAGCCTATTTTACATCTATTTTTTTTAAAATGCCTATTTATTTTGCTCCCGACTACCTAAAGTTCTTCATGGAACTAGCCCCTAATAACAACAAAGATTGGTTCGATATCAACCGCGACCGGTATAAAAAATCTGTCAAAGAGCCATTCGAAAACTTTGTAGAGAAACTGATAAAGGAAATGAGAAAAACAGAGGAAATAATGGATGGCCGCCCTTCAGACTTTATTTTTAGGATCAATAAAGACATTCGCTTTAGCAAAGATAAATCGCCTTATAAATTGCAAATGAGTGCAGCCGTTAGCAAAGGTGGTAAAAAAGACATGGTGAACATTGGATTGTATTTTGAATTAGGCCCCGAACATGTTGGAGTTTATACTGGCGTTTATATGCCAGATAAAGAACAAATGGATAGAATAAGAAGACATATTGCTGAATATCCGAAAAAGTTTGATGCCATAATCAATGAAAAAAACTTTAAAGCTACTTTTGGTGAAGTAAAAGGCGAGAAAGCCAAATTATTAGCACCCGATTTGAAACCAGCGGCTGCGCTACAACCGCTTATTTTTAATAAACAATTTTATTTGCAACACAATGCTGAGCCCGATATAATTGTAGAAAAAGATGTATTGAAATACATCTTAGATAAATACAAACACGCCAAAGCTTTCAATGATTTTATAAAAGAGGTTTTATAATTCTTTGCGCAATCTGGCTACAGGAATATTCAATTGCTCTCTGTATTTAGCTACGGTTCTACGGGCAATCAAGTACCCTTTGTCTTTCAGTAATTCCATTAATGCCTCATCAGTCAATGGTTTTTTCTTGCTTTCATCGCCAATGGCATCGCTCAAAATTTTCTTAACTTCTTTATTGCTAACTTCTTCGCCACTATCATTGGTAATTCCTTCGCTAAAGAAATATTTCAAAGGAAAAATACCAAAGTCTGTTTGTACATATTTGCTATTAGCCACCCTTGAAATTGTTGAGATATCCATGCCAATTTTATCGGCAATGTCTTTTAAAATCATTGGTCGCAATGAAGTTTCATCGCCATCTAAAAAGAACTCCTTTTGAGCCGCAACGATTGCTCTCATGGTCATTTGAAGCGTTTGCTGACGTTGCTTAACACTGTCAATAAACCACTTTGCACCGTCCAGTTTTTGCTTAATGTACTGAACAGTATCTTTCAAATTTTTATCCTTACCAGCATCCTTCTCATACGCCTGCAAGGTTTCATTATAAGAATGGCTTAATTTTAATTCAGGTGCGTTTCTAGAGTTCAATATCACGTTCAATTGACCTTCATCATTAAGTACAGTAAAGTCTGGAATGATGTATTGGGATTTGCTATTGGATTGCGACTGTCCTGGTTTAGGATTTAATCGGGTTATCTCCACCAAAGCTAATTTTAATTCATCATCATTAATTTTTAGGGCATGCTTAATTTTGTCATAATGCTTCTTAACAAAGGCCTCCATGTGATCGGCAATAATTTTCTCTGCCAAATCTAATGCCCTGTTGCCCCCATAATCTTTTTTGTAAAGTTGTAAAAGCAGGCATTCTTGTAAATCGCGAGCACCTATTCCAGGCGGATCAAAGTTTTGAATTTTAGTTAGGATCCGCTCCAAATGATCTTCTGTTGTATTAATGTTTTCGGTAAAAGCCAAATCATTCACAATAGCAACTAATTCTCTTCGCAAGTAGCCATCTTCTTCAATATTTCCAACAATGTGCAAGGCTATTTGTAAATCGGTACCTTCTTCGAAATTACTTTGTGCCTGTTCCACCAAAAAATCATAAAAACTTTGCTGATAGGCAATAGGAATTTCTTTTTGTTCCTCATCACCATAATCATCGGTCATACGGAAACTCGCTCCTTGATCGTCACCAGTTAAGAACTCTGTAACACTAAATTCATCGCTTTCGTAGGAATCAGTGCTATTAAAATCGTCATTTATTGAATCTTCATTGCTAAATTCATCGCGCTTACTATCGCTGGTAATTGGCAATGGACTTTCATTTTCGTCCTCCCCTTTTTCCAAAGCAGGATTGTCTAATAATTCTTGATCCACACGCTCCTCAAAATCTGCAGTAGTCATTTGCAACAGCTTAATAAACTGTATCTGCTGAGGTGACAGTTTCTGTAATAGTTTTTGACTAAGTGTTTGTTTTAACATAAAAATAGAAATTTTAGTCTGTTTTTCAGAATTATATGTGCAAAGTAAACTAATTTTGCGGTTTATTTTACAATCAATTTTAATAAAGTAGTAATGGTTTACATAAAGCAACTGTCGGAATTTGAAGGAAAAGAAGTTACCTTAAAGGGTTGGGTAGCGAATAGAAGAGATAGCAAAGGTCTTGTTTTTATAAATCTTCGCGATGGCAGCGGGCTTTGCCAATGTGTTGCTGATGAGAATAAAATCACAGCAGGTGAATTCGACCAAGCAGGCAAATTAAGCCTCGAAAGTGCTGTTGAAATTTCAGGCACTGTGGTGAAAGATGAACGCCAAATTGGTGGATTCGAAATTCAAGTTACAGGATTAAAAACCATTCAGGTTGCAGAAGAGTTTCCTATTGCAAAAAAAGAACATGGGATTGAATTTTTGATGGACCAACGTCACCTTTGGTTGCGCAGTCAAAGACAATGGGCTATACTTAGAATTAGAAATACCATTATTTATAGCATTCATAACTTCTTTCAAAAAGAAGGATTTATGCAAATGGATGCCCCCATATTTACAGGTAACGCTTGTGAAGGCACTTCAAATTTATTTGAAACAGATTTTTATGGCGACCCTGCTTATTTAAGTCAGAGTGGCCAATTATATGGCGAAGCAATGGCTATGGCTTTTGGTAAAATTTATACTTTTGGACCAACATTCAGAGCAGAAAAAAGTAAGACACGCAGACATTTGTCTGAATTCTGGATGATAGAACCAGAAATGGCTTTCTATGATATTCATCAAAACATGGATTTGATAGAAAATTTCTTGCAATATGTTATCAAAGAAGTATTGGATAAATGCCAAGCTGAATTAAAATTAATTGATAGAGATACCAGTGTTCTTGAAAGCAGTTTAAATAAATTCCCTCGCTTAACATACGATGAGGCAGTTGCGATTATTAAAGGTGAAAAAGATGTTAATGGTCAGAATAGCATCAAAAGCTTAGAAGTAGAATTAGCCGAAGTAGAAGCCAAGATGATAGCTATCATTGCTGAAATTAACGACAGAGAAACTAAAATAGCAGTGCCTGGAATGAAGAAAGGTGAAATTAATTTTAACCAAACAAAAATTGCCAATCTGAAAAATGATTTAAAAGATTTAGAAGAATCTCAACGCAATATTCCTCAATGGATAGAAAGTGCTAAAAACTTTAGATATGGCAATGATTTGGGCGGTAGCGATGAAACGGTTATAACACGTTTATTTGATGTGCCTGTTATGGTATACGACTGGCCACATGAAGTGAAAGCTTTTTACTTAAAACGCAACCCTGAAAACCCTCGTTTTGCTAGAGGTGTAGATGTATTGGCGCCTGAAGGTTATGGTGAAATTGTTGGTGGTGGTGAACGTGAAACAAATGAGCAACTACTTAGAGATAAAATTATAGAACACGATTTACCAATGGCCGATTTCGAATGGTATTTAGATTTGCGTAAATATGGCAGTGTGCCTCATGCGGGTTTTGGTTTAGGATTAGAGCGTTTAGTAACTTGGTTATGTAAATTAAAGCATGTGCGCGAAAGTATTCCATTCCCAAGAATGTATGGTCGTCTTTTGCCTTAGATGGTATTTGAATAGATTTATTTGGGTTTGATTTAAATTTTTTATTAAGTTTGAAACATGCGTAAAATTAATCCTCCTTTTAATCTTAATAAATGGATTGAAGAAAACAGGCATTTATTAAAACCACCTGTAGGCAATAAAAATTTAACAGTAGATGCTGGTGATTTTATTGTGATGATTGTTGCAGGACCAAATGCCCGCAAAGATTATCACTACAATGAAACTGAAGAGTTCTTCTACCAATTAGAGGGCGAAATAAATGTGCGTATACAGGTAGATGGCAAGGCTGTAGATACACCTTTAAAGGCTGGCGATATGTTTATGCTGCCAGCAAAGGTTCCGCATTCTCCAGCTCGCCAAGCTGGTTCTTTGGGATTGGTGATAGAATGTGTTAGAGCAGGCAAAGGCTTTACGGATGGTTTGTTGTGGTTTTGTGAAAAATGTAATAACCCACTACATTCTACTTATTTTGAATTACAAGACATAGAGAAAGATTTTTTACCCCGTTTCCGAGAGTTCTACGGATCCGAAGACCTGAGAACTTGTAAAAGTTGCGGGCACGTTATGGAAACTGATCCTAAATTTATTTAATATCTTACCCTATAAAGGGCCAAATATTTTTCTTGACTCAGTAAGTCCAATCCTTTGAAATAAGTAGCCATTTTTAGTGTAAACAAAGAATCATTGCTTATTAAATATTGGGGCTTTATCTCATCCACCGCATCGCGAATTTGCTCGTCACTAAAATCTTTATTTATCCTTCTTCCATTTAAATCGAGTAGATAAAGTACATTGTTGGGAGCACCGTCATAACCCACCAATACACAGCTTTTTCTTGTAATTCCTAACGCATTTATTTTATGTTTAAATAAGGTGTAATCAATGGTTTTTTGTTGAGATTGTTCCCAATATGTGCCAGTCGTATATCGTGATTCAAGATTGCTTTTGCCATAACTAAATTGTTTTTGTAAAGCAACTATAAGCAGCATTACCAACCCTATTTTTACCCACCAAAAATATGATTTTATTTTTACTGCAGCCGATGCCAATGCAAGCCAATTAAGTACAATGGCAGGAAACAAACAAAGGATGTAATAATCGTGATACATGAATTGATTAATCATGATAGCCATGAATAGAATACTTCCAATGGTATTCAGCAGGCTAATATACCACAAGGCATTACTGATATATTTTTTGACAAAAAATGGTACTAATAGTAATAATGCAACCGCATATTGTAAATAAGACGTAAAGGTTTCTTGCGGCCAATTGCCAAGGTATACCTTCCATGCATTCAAAAATGCTGTTTTATCTGTAATCAAAGGGATATGCAAAATGAAGAATTCACTGTTGTGTAGTTTTCCCAATTGATGGGCCCACAATTGCCAAAGTATGGGCAATATGAGAGCAAAAAGTAGCGAACTGATTAATCCTTTTTTATTCGTCAGTTCTATTTTTGATAATTTAAAATGCGATAGAAAATATACACCAGCCATGGTCATCCATTGAATCAAACAAGTCGTTTTACTGGCAACTGCTAATGTTAAGGTTAAAATAAAAAGTATTATAGAACCTAGCTTTTTATAATTAGGAAGATAAGGGTGAGGAATAAACAGTCGGAAGAAGAGATACCAAGCAACTAAACTCAATCCGAGGGCACTAGCATCTGGTATAAAATTAGCTGCATAAAATAAAAGTATAGGCGAAGCGTTAAGTAAAAAAAGTAGGATATAGGCTATAACTGATTTAACATATAAGCCGAAAAGTAAAAACAGACCATACATGCCTAATGAAACAAAAATAAAAGTCAAAATCCTAAAGTATTTTTCGTCATCATTAATGCATTTATACACGATGGCTGTCAAATAATTAGTCAACGGAAATTCACAAGATACGATGCCATCTTTGCAGCGGTTCTCATGTACTTCTGGATACAATAAATTTAAGTCATTGTGATAATAATTGAGGGCAATGGAGGCTCTGTCACATTGAGCCCCTTGGTGCACTCCTTTTGGTCGCTCATTAAAGTGACTTAAACCGCCTATACAAGCATTGAATAGACACCAAACGATGGTGAACTTTAATAAAGATATTAACTGGTTTTTAATCAAATAAATATTATGCTTTTGCTTTCTTTATAGGAACTTTTGTTTCGCCTATTTTTTTGATTCCACCGTATATATTTTTGACCAATCGGTGACCTTTTTTTTGCAATACACTGCTAGCTATCATGCTACTATAGCCGCCGCCACAGTATATATATACTGTTTTAGTTTTATCCAATTCTTCAAGTTTATTTTCTAATTCATTCACTGGAATATTTATAGCACCCATTACATGACCCTCAGCAAATTTTTCAGGTGTTCTTACATCAAGTACTAACTCCTCTCTAAAATTTAAATCCAATTCAAATTCTTCAGGGGAAATACTGATAACCATGTCAATTGGCAACGCTTCATTTTTATAGCCTTCGTAGCCATCTTTTAAAAAGTGCAAATTTTTGAACCCCATTTTTTCAATTCTATCCCTGGCTTCTTCATTCTTATCAGATACTATAACCAAGGTTTCATTTAAGTCTGTATTGATTTGTTGAAAGCGCTCTTCGAACGGTCCATTTAAACCAATATTAATAGATCTTGGTATAAAACCTCTTTCGAAAATATCTGGTACTCTAACATCAATAATTTTATGCTTACCCAATGAAGCAAATGCTATATAATTCATTGTGCAAATATACAATCACGATTTAGAAACCGTAATATTTGCCTGTTTTAAATAAAATGGTTCGAAATAAGCCACATCTTTAAAATCAGAATTAATATACGCTTGCTTTGCCAATTCACACATGCTTTTAGCGTTGGCAATTACTTTCGCATCTGGCATATTCAGCACTTCTGTTGCTTTTTCTGCACCATCGCCACACAACATTACTGAATCAGACAGGTTATCTGGGTTAAAATCTGTAGCATTAAGTATTGCGCTAATTGCTGGTGTTATTTGTTCTAAATTATGGTTAAAAAGCGCGTGATAAACTTCCATTCTTCTGGCATCTACCATTGCCCAGTACTGTTTAAAATTTGGATTATTCTCTCTTGCAGCATAGGCTATTATTTGAAGTGTATCAATTGCTATCAAAGGAATATTCAATCCATAGCATAAACCTTTAGCGCTACTGCATCCAATTCTAAGGCCTGTATATGAACCTGGACCGCCACTAAGTGCAATCGCATTTAATTCATCCATCTTGCAATTGGCATGCTTCATACAGCCTATTACTAACTCCATTAATATTTCTGAATGGGCCATGCTTCGGCTGCTATCCAAAAAAAATATATTGTCATTTTTTATAACCGCTACAGAACATAATGAAGCAGAGGTCTCGATGCATAAGATATTCATGTTATAAATTACCCACTTTTTTGAAATAAGCCCTTACACGGTCTTTATAGTATGGAGATAATTCCGCTGGTAAACTTCTTAACAATTCCATTTCTTTAGCCTTTTTTTCAAGATATAGTTTTATTGTTGGAGGAATAGAGGGAGTCGTATTTTGAGCTTGCTCAGCTTCTCTTTGATTATCCTGATCCTGTTCTCTTTCAGATTTCTCATGTTCCAGCATTCTTGTTTCTATTTCTTGCGATCGTTTCATGGTTTCGGGCGTAATCTGTTTATTTACTAAATCACGCTCCTGCTTTTCCATTAACTCTTTGGTCTTGTCAAGATCACCCAATCCACCTTCTTTTCCTTCTTCCTTAAGCATCTTTTGCAACCTATCTATCTCTCTCCTTAAAGCCTCTTGCTGGGCTGCAATTTTTGCATACTGCTCACTTGTTGGATTCTTGCCTTGTTCTTTGCCATTTTTCATGTCTTGCAATTGCTTCGCAATACCTTCCTGCATTTTCTTTAATCCATCACCACCCATTTTAGGTTTACCATTGCTAGGTTTACCTGATCCAGGTTTAGGTTTCTTACCACCAGGATTCTTGCATTGACCTTCACCTTGCGTTTTATCCTTGTTTTCATTCATTTGCTCCTGCATTTTTTTAAGAGATTCTGTTAGCATTACAGAAAGATTATTTAATCCAGTCATTACATACTGTTGTTGAACTAATCCACTATTAATTTCTATTTTACTAAAGCTGGTAATGGATTTATCCATATTATTATTAATATTAGAAATTTCCTTGTTAACAAAACTCTTTATTTGAATTTGTCTTTTACTTAAGGCAAATAAAGAATCTTCAACCATTTTTGCATCGCCTTTCAATTTCCTTTGTTTTGCACTCAACTCAACAAACTTTGGATTGTAACTTCTTGTTTCCTTCATCTGACCCATCAAGTTTTCTTGTTGGTAACTAAGTTCAATAAGATTCTCCAATATCTGTCTAAGCGTATAATAATCTTCAGCTTCTTTTTCTTCTTCTTGCTGTTGCTTGTTTTTTTCAATTTTACTCGCCATTTCCTTCATTTTATCAGCTGCTTTTTTCTGATTCTCTGATGCCTTTTTGTTTTGTTTCTTGTCGAGGTTTTGTTTACCCTTTTCTAAACTCTTATCAATTTCCGACTCCTCTGACTTAGTGTCTTCAAGTGTCATAGGCGATTCTAGTTCATCATTCTTTTTCTCAATATTATCCAACTCCTTTTTCACTTCTTCAAACTTTTTATCAATTTCCTCTTGTTGTTTTTTAAGTGCTTCTTGAGACTCAGATTTATTTTTAGTTTTTTCAGCCAAATCAGCCTGCTTCTCAGCTAAATCATTCAAGGCTTTGATTTGTTCATCCATTTTTTGCTCCAATTCCAATGCTTTGTATTGCTCAAGGGTCCTGTCGAGTTGCTTTTGCATATCCTCATTGTTCAACTTCATCTTTTCCATTTGTTGTTGAATCCCCTCTTTGTTTTGCTGTTTTAATAAGTCTTCCAACTTTTTTAGCATCTCCTTCATTTCAGGTGTCAAAAGCTCATTAAACAACTTATCTAACTCTTTTTGTTTTTTCAACAATTCTTCATCTTTCGGATTCAGTTGATTTTCTTTTTCATTCTTGTTTTTATTCTCATTTTTTAGCTGGTCAATCTTATTTTCTAGCTTTTTTTGATCTTTAATAAAATCTTTAATTTTCTCTTGCTGGCGCCAATCTAGGGTGTTATTCTCCATCAAGTCCTTATTTAAATCTTGTGTTCTTTTTTGAAGACTAATACTTTCTTGCATGGCTTCCATCATTTTCTGTTTTATAGAACTGCTACTACTTTCAGCATCGGCTTTCAATTGTTCTTTACTTGGAGAAACTGTTTTAAACACAGCCGATTTCGATGATTTTTTTCCATTTACGCCATCATTATCCCAAACCTCAAAATAATATTCTAAAATATCGCCATCGGTATCTATTAATTTACTTAAATCAACCATGTAATAAAAAATTTCATCTGTAGTTTTTCCAATCGAAACTGGAAGCACTTTATTGACATTATTTGAACTGGTATTTTTATAAATAAATTGTAATTTACTAATGCCATAATCATCATCTGCTTTTCCATAAAAATAATACACAAACGGATTAATTGAATCTTGCTTTTGCTCTGCAATAATGCCAGGGTATCTGTCGTCTATTGATTGAATACTATATTTGATAGTATCCTTTGAAGCAATAAATTGGTTAGATAGCTGAAGGTAATAATTTGTTGACCCTTTGATTGTTTGTTTAATCGTAAAAACATTATTTGATTTTGTGGCGCTTACTTTTGTTTGATTTAAAATGAAATCAAGTTTCTCGGCATCTTTGGTATTGAATATCCATTCAACGGTTGTTCCTTTTGGCAGGGTTAAATCACCCGTATTATTAAGCGTTTCAGCAAGCCTATCAGTGTAAGCGGGATAAGTTAAATTAACTTTAAAATTCATTAAAACCGGATTTGGCAACACATTTAAATCAAAGCTATTAGAAGTAAAGTCACCATCCGTAAAGTAGAATTGATGGCTAACTGTTAAATTTTGCATCTGATATGAAAATTCATGTTTACCGGTTGATTCCATTTTAATCAAATGATTGTCTAAATTTATAAAAACTTCTGCAGGCAAATTTTTACCAACAGTAATAATTTTAATTGTTATATCAGTATTTCGTAAAACATTCAAGTTTTTATTTTGCAGCACAAAATCAAAGGGCGCTTCTCTAGCAAACTGTTTGTTATAACTCAGTATTCTTTGGGTTGATTTCGTAATAACATTGCTTTGAAATAATAAAATTATTCCTAAAAGTATGACAGGAACAATGGCATAACTGCTATATTTTTTAAATGAAGATTTTAAATCAATGGCCGCACTAAATGTAAATGGACTTAAGTTTTTTATTCTTTGATTAATACTAGCCAATAATAATTCATTATCCGAAGTACTGGCTTGCTGTTGCAATTGCAATGTATTTAATAACTTATCTTTTATTTCCGGAAAGTGCTCACCAATTAAGGCAGAAGCTTTTTCGTATGAAATGGTTTTGCCTATATGGAACCATTTCAACATTGGTATAAATACATACTTACCCAAAGTAAATAAAGCAAAGCATACATAACCATAAAATAGAAATGCGCGTGCAAAGGAACCTAAATGTCCAAAATACTCTATAATCGCGGCAAACATAAAAACACCTACCAAGCCCCCAAGGGCTAATAATAGACCTTGAAGCAGCCTGTTTAAATAGAACTTACGAATAAATTCATCTAACTTTTGCTTCAGTAATTCAAATTGAATAGACATTATACTGGTAAATACAATTAACAAAGTTAAAGCAAATAAATTGTGTTTTTTAATAAATTTTGATGAAAATCTGATCCTTATCAACCTATAGGTATAATCCATATTATAAACGTAAAATTTAGCGTTACTTTGCAGTCGAAATTTTGAAGTGAATAATTCTAAGAAACAACTACGAGAAGTCGTTATAAAATTCGCAGGTGATAGTGGTGATGGTATTCAATTAACTGGCAATCAATTTGCTGAGACAACAGCACTATTTGGCAATGATATTGCCACCTTCCCCGATTTTCCAGCGGAAATAAGAGCGCCAATAGGAACCGTTCCGGGTGTTTCTGGTTTTCAATTACATTTTGGCGACACCCACATATTCACCCCGGGTGATGCATACGACGTATTAGTGGTAATGAATGCCGCAGCTTTAAAAACCAACCTAAAATCACTAAAACCTAATGGTATCATTATTGCAAACATTAGTGGTTTCGATAGTAAAAACTTGCGTTTAGCAAATATTCCTGAAGAGGAAAACCCACTTGAGAATAACAGTCTTCACAATTATCAAGTCCATAAAATAGATATCACTAAACTCACCAAGCTGGCTGTTGCAGAATATAATTTGGGAAATAAGGAATCTGAGCGTTGTAAAAACATGTTTGTTTTGGGTTTAGTTTATTGGCTCTATCATCGCACCATGGATAAAACCATTCAATTTATTGAACAGCGATTTAAAAAGGAACCAATTATTGCTAATGCAAATATTACTGCATTAAAAGCAGGTTATAATTTTGGCGATACTACTGAATCTTTTACTTACCAATATGAAGTAGCCAAAGCTGAATCTCAACCAGGATTATATCGCAGTATTAATGGCAACCAAGCCATGGCCATGGGATTTTTAGCTGCTTCTTTGAATGCAGAATTACCTTTATTTTTAGGCACTTATCCTATTACGCCTGCTTCGGATATTCTCCACGAATTATCGAAACACAAAGGTTATGATGTATACACCTTTCAAGCTGAAGATGAAATTTCTGGCGTATGCGCTGCGATTGGTGCATCTTATGGTGGCTCAATTGGTATAACTACTAGTTCAGGTCCAGGAATAGCCCTAAAAACTGAAGCAATTGGCTTAGCAACTATGTTAGAATTACCGCTTGTTATCTGCAATATTCAAAGAGGAGGGCCTTCTACCGGCTTACCTACAAAAACAGAACAAGCAGATTTAATGCAAGCACTTTACGGTAGAAATGGTGAATGTCCTTTGGTTGTTATTGCGCCTTCAACACATTCCGATTGTTATGAAATGGCCTATATTGCCATCAAAATTGCGCTGGAGCATACCGTGCCTGTAATGATTCTAAGTGATGGTTTTATTGCTAATGGAGCTGAGCCTTGGAATATTAAAACCATAGAACAATTACCGCCAATTAAATCGAATTTTATAACCACGGATGCAGATTCGAATAATTACATGCCCTACCTTAGAAATGCGAATTTATCCAGAAATATTGCTGTGCCAGGTACCCGTAACTATGAACATCGGATTGGTGGTTTAGAAAAAGAAAATATAACAGGTAATATCAGCTATGATCCGTTAAACCATGAATTAATGGTAAAATTAAGAGCCGAAAAAGTTGAGCGTGTCGCAGATATTATTCCGCCTCAAAAATTTGAAAGTGGCAATGAAAAATCAAGTCTATTGATAATTGGATGGGGTAGTACTTACGGCTCAATTGGCGCTGCTGTTAATGAACTGAATAACGAAGGGTATGATGTTGCCCAAATTCATCTAAAATACATAAATCCTTTACCCGCTAATCTTGAAGAATTAATCAAACCTTTTGATAAAGTAATGGTCGCAGAACTAAACAATGGACAGCTAATAAAATTAATTCGCGACAAATATCTAAAAGACGCAATTGGCATAAATAAAATTCAAGGTCAACCATTTATGGTAAAAGAAATTAAGGAGTCAATTATTAATCATTTAAATAATGCATAACCCAGAATCTATAGATATTTTTACACCAAAAGATCTTGAAACCGATCAGGAAGTGCGTTGGTGCCCAGGTTGTGGAGATTATGCTATTCTTAATAGTGTAAAAAAAATACTGCCAGATTTGGGTCAGCCAAAACATGAATTTGTTTTTATTTCTGGTATTGGGTGTTCATCTCGATTTCCATATTATATGAATACATTTGGCATGCACTCTATTCATGGAAGAGCCACCGCTGTTGCAACAGGATTAAAAGTTACACGTCCTGAACTTAGTGTATGGGTCATTACAGGTGATGGTGATGCCTTAAGTATTGGTGGTAACCATTTAATTCACACACTTAGAAGAAATCCAGATTTGAATATTCTTTTATTCAATAATCAAATTTATGGTTTAACAAAAGGTCAATATTCTCCGACAAGCGAAGTAGGTAAGGTTACAAAATCCTCTCCTGTGGGAAGCGTTGAATCGCCCTTTAATCCCCTTTCATTATGCCTTGGGGCAAACTCAACTTTCATAGCTAGAACGATAGATAAAGACGCAAAACACCAGCAGGAAATATATAAAAGAGCTTATGCTCACAAAGGTACTTCAATGGTAGAAATTTATCAGAATTGCAATGTTTTTAATGATCATGCTTTTGATATTTTTACAGACAAAGAAATAAAATTATTGAATGGAATTTATCTTGAACACCAGAAACCATTAATTTATGATGGTGGGAAAAAGGGAATTCGCTTAAATGGTTTGCAACCCGAAGTAATTGATCTTGAAGAATATTCTCAAGCCGATTGTATGGTGCACGATGAGACCGATAAAACAAAAGCATTTATATTGACTCAGTTTTTTGAGAATCATTTGCTTCCACGCCCTTTTGGAGTGCTATATTGTGATAATTCGAAACCAACGCTTGAAGGGGGTATGAACAATCAAATAGAGCGTGCCAACATCGTGGATAAAAAGCTGGCATTCAATTCATTGCTAATGACGAATGCCTATTGGGAAGTCAAATAGAATTTCGATTGGCACGATTTATGTAAAACTTAAGTTATGCTAAAACTAATTACACTTACTATACTCACTTTCTTTACAGCCTATACTTATGCTGGCAATGGCGATAAAATAGCCGTTGCCCTCCAAACGGGTAATACCTCTGAACTTGCTTCTATGTTTAATTCTAGTATCGAATTGGTGATGCCATCTACTTCTAATGTTTATACCAAAGAACAGGCTAAAATTGTACTCGATAATTTTTTTAAAATCAATACCCCTTCAAAGGCCACACTCAGCCATGAAACAACTGGCAGTCAATCCGCAATGTTGATATTTGATTTGGTTACAAAAAATGGTAATTTTAGGGTTACAATTGTTGCTACTACTGCAAATTCAAGCTTTGTTATTAACGAATTTAAAATTCAATAATATTAATTTATAAGCCCTCCGTCTTTTCTAGAAAATTAAATCATAACTTATACTAAATTTGCAACCTCAATTATGTTGCAATCTGTATCTGATATTAGCCATTATCCAGAGGTTATTGATATTATAAAAAAAGCTTTAGCCGAAGATATCGGAACAGGCGATCATTCTTCACTTGCTGCAATCCAACCAAATAGAATAGCAACAGCTCGGTTAATTTTTAAAGACACTGGAATTGCTGCTGGTTTGAAGATTGCCTATACCATTTTAAAACTAAACGATAATGATTGCATTGTTACTGAATTGATGCATGATGGAGACCTTGTTAAATATGGTGATATTGGATTTGAAGTGACTGGAAATGCGCATGGATTATTAAAAAGTGAGCGACTTTTACTCAATATTATGCAGCGCTTGAGTGGTATCGCTTCAATAACTAAAATTGCTTCAAATAAAATCCAAAACTATGCAACCAAAATTTTGGACACCCGTAAAACAACTCCTAATTTGAGAATACTTGAAAAATGGGCTGTAACTGTTGGTGGGGGTTATAACCATAGAATTGGCTTATACGATATGATTATGCTTAAGGATAACCATGTTGACGTGGCAGGGGGTATTGTTAATGCAATACAAAAGGCAAAAGCTTATTTGCTAGAAAACAATTTATCCTTAGGTATAGAAGTTGAAACAAGAACACTAGAGGAGGTAAAGGAAGCTTTAACCCAAATACCTTTTCAAAGAATCATGTTAGATAACTTTTCACCCGAAACCACTAAAGAAGCAGTTAAATTAATCGATAATCAGTGCGAAACTGAGGCCTCAGGTGGCATTACATTGGATAATATTGAAAAATATGCCGAAGCTGGCGTCAATTTTATCTCACTTGGAATGTTAACCCATTCTGTAAAAAGTTTAGATATTAGCTTTAAGATAAAGCTTTAAGCACACAAAAATTTGCATTATTTCTATTTATTTAGTTAACTTTGTGTTATGTTAAAAAATATTACACTTACTGTTTTATGTTTGTTTGGTCTGAATATGACCATTAAAGCACAAGTAACCTTTGATGAAGACACGCTATTCACAGATGGTTATGTAGCCGCCACGGCTTCTGATTATGCCGAATTAATTGCTGAAACGAAAATTCACAATAAAGGTAGTTTGCCTGATACAATTATTTGGTATAGAAATGTAAACAACCTGCCTTCTGTTAATTGGACTTCGGCAGTTTGTGATGTAATACAATGTTATGATGTTACAACCAATAGTGCTGAATTCATTATAGATGCAGGCGTTATTAGAACGCTCTCATTCCATTTTTATCCAAAAATTGACAACGGTAAAGGTCAAATGGTTGTTAGGTTTGCAAAAAAATCCAATCAAACCATCTATACCGATATTTATATCAATGTGCAAGGCTATGGCTTAAATATTAAAACTTTGAAAAAGGCTGATTTTTCTTTGTTTCCTAACCCTGCTAAAGAAAACTTAGTTATCAATTCTAATTCCGCCAATTCTGGACAATTTACCATTGTAAATCTATTAGGCGAAACTATACTATCTGGTGCGTTTGAAAATGGCAAACCCATTGATACATCTTCTCTAACAACTGGCATATATTGTGTTAATGTTATTGATGGAACAAGTGTAACTAGCTCAAAGTTAGTAATACAATAATATGACTGTTACGAAGGTTGCACATATGGCTGGTACCACGGCTTACTAGC
>JAQSCZ010000071.1 GCA_029945665.1 bacterium
TAATTTTAGTTTATATATACTTTCTTAACCAGAATTTACGTTAAATTAAAGTCAAATTTAGAAGATTAAAATTAATTTTTTAACAAGAAATTATATTGTAAAAATATAAAAAAAATAGCTTCAATTCCTTGTCAATTAGTTGTTAAGTATAACAACGAAATCAAGTTGAAAAAATAGAAGTTTTACAGCAATGCTTAAACTTTTGATAGATACTTATTGTATTTTTTGTTTCAAGTAAAAATTTGCAAAAATTGCATCATCTACTAGACGATTTTATTAAAAAAATATTGACAAGAGTCAACAAATGTGAATAATATCTTATTTTGTTAATAAATATGACGTTTTTATGATATTTCTATCGGGTCCTTTATAACTTTAATATTAAATTTGTGACAACAAATTATTTTATGCGAAAAATGTACAAACGAACCGATTCGAAAAAATTATTCAAAACAAGATTTTTCTTGCTTTTGTGTAGTTTATTAGTCTTCCTGAACGCGCAAGCATTTCCAGGAGGGTCCTACACAATTAATGCAACAATAGCTGCATCCTCTACAAATTATCTATCTTTCACTGCACTTGCCAACGACCTGAAAAATTTAACCAGGGGTGATGGTGGTGCTGCCAATTATGCTATTGGTGGGGCAGGTGTTCAAGGCCCAATTGTTGTAAACGTAAATAATGCCACTTACACACAACAGTTTAAATTAACACAAATTGTGGGTGTTACTGCAACTAACACTGTAACCATTAATGGTAACGGTGCAACCATTCAATTCACACCAACCATCACAACCGATGCAGCAACTGTGGATTTTGATGGCACCGATTTTTTTACCATTAGAAATTTAACAATTTCATCGAATTCAACCACTTTTGGTTTTGGCTTGCTAATGCGCAATGGTGCCGATAACAATGTGATCAGAAAGAACAATTTTAGATCTCCAAACGCTTTAACGACGGTTCAATCTGCCTATGTATGGATGAATAACGGAACAACTGCAAGCACATATGGTAATGCGGGTAATTTTAACGTGATTGACAGTAACGATATGCGTTCTTCGGCCACCACCGGACCATATTATGGTATTGTGGTGACAGGTCCAACCATCCACGCTGCAACCTTATCTACTTGCGGTAACATTATTTCAAATAACAATGTGCAAGATTTTTACCTTTATGGTTTATATACTTGGTATTCGAATGGAACTATCATAACCGGTAATTTATTTCACAATACAAGTGCAGCGCGATTTACAACCAAATATGGTATTTATAGTTATTATTCTTCAGCCAACGTCGAGAATAACAAAGTCTTCAATTTAAATGGCATTACACCTCAAGCATCTATTCAATACGCTGTCTATATTTATAATTATGACAATGGTACCTTAATAACCAATCAAAGGTTCAGAAATAACATCATTCAAGCGCATGGCACAGGCACTCTATACAATTATATTTATTTTTATGCAAATGTTTTAACCGGTGCTACCTTAGACATAGAGTACAATACGCTGGCATTTACCAATGGTTCTACTATTGCAAGTACTGGTACAAACTATACCCTTTACGGGGGCTATTGGAGAAACGTTGAAAACAATATTATTTTCAATGACATAGCTGGTACAGGTACAAAGTATTTATTATATGACTTTGGTGGTGTTACGCCATATTCTACCAACTACAAAAACAATAATTTTGATTTTGGTGCAGCTGCCTCAGGTAATTTAATTTATGCGTATGGAAATTCACCAGTTGGTACTCATAATACTTTCGCAAATATGCAAACTGCAGGATTAAATGCCTCAAATGTTAGCATTGAGCCTGAATTTGTAAATCCTACCCCAAGCGTTTCGGATTTTACACCAACGTCTTTAGCCATGGCCAACAAAGGTAAAATTATTACAGGTGCTTCTATAGATTATTCACGTGCTGCAAGATCATTAACTCCAGATATCGGTGCACTCGAATATTCAGTTGATATTGCGGTTACTAATTTCAATTTAGTGTTTCCTTCGCCAACATGTGCGGGCTATACAACTGCATTTGGTGGAACAATTAAGAATAATTCGGCAATCACCGTAAAAAATCCTGCAATCGCTTACAGAGTGAATAACAATGCCAAAGTTGTTTATAACGTGCCTGGTACTATGGCGCCGGGTGGAACATTGACTTTCAACTTCCCTGGAACTTATAAGTTCTCGGTTTCTGGTCCTACCAAGGTTAGTATGTTTGTAAGTACCCCAGATGACAATGTTTCAAATGATAGTGCTTCTACTTCGACCTTCGTAACCGTTCCTCCAGGTGGTTCTGTGTTAACTCAAAATGGCTCTTTATCTTCTACGTATGCTAAATTTGATATCACTGGCAAACCAGATATTACCTTCGAAAGTGAAAAAATGGTTTACGATATGACCGCACCTTCAAGAGTTGGTTACAACAATAGCCAATACTTAAGCAAATGGATTGGTCAGGCTTCAGCTAAAACAATCAATGGTTTTAATGCCAATTCTGTTCTTTCTACCAGCGTGACAGCTCCTTTTAATGTAACAATAAATGCTCCAAAGAAATGGGAAGATAGCACCATTGTAGTAACCATTCAATTGGTTGACTTTGCAACAGGATGTGATACTTCTTACATACGCAGAATATTCATTGCACCGAAACCAGTTGTAAATGTTAAAATAGCAACTACCTTGTGCGAAAAGTCAGATATCTATTTTGACAATGCTACCACTATTAGCAGTGGTTCTGTTGAGTATGAGTGGAACTTTGGAGATGGCACTGGTACTTTTACCGAAGCGAGTCCTAACCATAATTTTGCATCAAGTGGTGGATACGTTGTCACTTTGAAGGCAACTTCTAAGCCATACAATTTTGTTGCATCTAAGACCTATAATATTAATGTAACCCAGGTTCCTGAAGCTAAAATTATCAATGTGAATACTTGTAAAGGTGTTCCAGTGACTTTGGGTAATGGTACTGTTTATGGTGGAATTGGAACCACTACATATACATGGGATTATGGTGATGGCTCTGCATTAAATGTAACAAACTTGCCAAATCCTATTTATAAAAATTATGCAGTTGCAGGTCCTTACACAGTTAAATTATCGGCCGCGGCCAATGGTTGTGTAAGTTCAGTAACTAAAAACGTTTATCAATTTGCTAATCCAGTGGCTAGTTTCATTAAGACAGCAGGTAGCTGCTTGAATTCTGAATTTGCATTTACAAATACCTCTACAATCTCCTTAGGTCGTTTTGGAAATACTTGGGATTTTAAAGATGCAGGCAATCGCTCTAGCGAATCTGACCCTACTTATACTTTTAGAACAGCAGGAACCAAAAATGTTAAATTGTTAGTGATTTCTGAATTCGGTTGTGCTGATTCAATCAGCATTAATCAGCTGGTTTTACAAACACCAACTACAGATTTTACATATCCTTATGCTTGTAGCAAAACTGCAACACCATTTAACAACACAACCAATTTAAACGGAGAAATTTTACAAGATTACCTTTGGTCATTTGGTGATGGTACAAATTCAAGTACCACGAATGCATCTAAAGTATGGAATTCAGTTGGAACTAAAATGGTAACATTGAGAACTAACTTAGCCAATACTTGTTCTTCTGAAGTTACTAAAACATTAGAAGTTGGTGTTAAACCTTCTGTATACTTCGAAGCTGAAGACAGATGTTCCGATTCAGATGTTCCTTTTACGAATTATACAACTTTCGAAAATGGCGTTATTGATTATTTATGGTCATTTGGCGATGGTATCACTTCTAAATTAGCTGCACCTATTCACAATTATGGTTCTGGTGTAACTCAGACCTATACGGTTCAATTAAAAGCAAGTATACAAGGTGGTTGCAAAGATTCATTAAGTAAAACTATTACCGTACAACCCTTGCCATCTACTTGTGATTTTGATATTATCAGAAATTCTGCAAGTGGTTTAACAAACTATAGTTATGTTCCTAAAGGTGGTTCATTAACCGGAATTAGTTACAAATGGTTAACCGGTGATGGTAATAGAGTTTTATCTGCTCAAGCAGGTGCAAGCTATACGTATACTGGTACTAACAAGTATTGTGTAACCATGGTTGCTAAAAACGCTGCGGATTGCGAGTGTTCTAAAACCAAATGTTTCCAATTAAGTACAGGTATCATCAGCGCAGAAAGCATGAACAATGCCGTAACAGTGTTTCCTAATCCAAACAATGGTCTATTTAATATTGCTTTAGCATCAGATAACAATGCTGAAATGACAATCAATGTTTATAATACCTTAGGCGAATTAGTTAAAACAGTGGTAACAATGGATCATACAGTAAGCATGGATTTATCTTCATACGCTGCCGGTGTCTATGTGATTAAAGTAATTTCTGGTAACCAAATTGCTACTCAAAAAATAAATGTTACCAAATAATTCAATTTCAATTTTAAAAAGTTTTAAAAAATATTTTATGTCAAGTTTTTCAATTTTAAATATAAGAAAGTCGCTATTTAAAAGCGCAATCGCCCTAGTGTCGGTTGTGGCCTTAAATATAGGCGTTTCAAATGCACAATATTGTGTAACAGGTGCAAGTAGCACCACTGATGAATACATGAGTGATTTTAAATTAATAGATGCAGTGAGTGGTGTCTCATTAATTGCCAATAATACGCAACAAGTTGCGAATGGTGTTTGTGCTCAATACACTGATTTTACATCAATTTTGAAACCAGTTAACATGTCGGCAGGTGGTAGATATACTGTGAGTATTCAAGTTAGCTATTGTGCAGCTGGTGTTTACACCAACCAAGGCTTTGCTTGGATTGACTACAATAGAAGTAATACTTTCGAGGCAGGTGAGGGTGTTGCTGTAACTCCTACTACTGGTACTTCAGGTGTTAGATACATCAATTACACTTTTACAGTGCCTTGTAATATCAATCCTGGTATTACCAGATTAAGAGCAATGGTATCCGAAACAACAGTATTAAACAATCCGAATAGCGCATGCGGAACCTACACATGGGGCGAAACAGAAGATTACGCAGTTAATCTTCAATTGCCTTCAACAGTTTCAGCTGATTTTGCTACACCTTCTAGTGTTTGGGTAAAATCAAAAGTAAATTTCATTAACTCGAATCCGATCGGTTATATTGCTCACACATGGGATGCTAACAACGATGGTTCTATCGAAGCGGCTAACAGTGTTAACTTTAGTTATACTTGGACCACTGGTGGTACCAAATGTGTTAAGTTAAGAAGCACCAATTGCTTGGGTAGTGATAGTGTTGTTAAATGTTTAACAGTAAATGTGCCTACAGTTGTCCCTACTGCCAACTTCGTATCTAATTTTACCACCATCGAACAATATGGCATTGTTAAAATGTATGACTTATCTTCGAATGGACCATGGAAATGGAAATGGGAAGTATACGATTCAGTAACTTATGCCAATTCATTGTTTTATCCTTCATTGACTACAGGTGAGGTCATTTCTAATCCAAATTCAAATGGTTCGAACGAATTCTCTCAAAACCCTGAATTTTATTTTAGTGAACCTGGCTGTTATGCTGTTGTTTTAACGGCAACCAACGATGTTGGTTCTTCTGCACCTAAACGTAAAGTTTGTTATATTACAGTAACCTTGCCTACTAATTATTATTTAGGCTTAGGTTCTTATGGTCCAAATTTAGATAACGTTGTAGGAAGTGCTTCTGGTCAAATTTTTGACAACGGAGGCGTTAACTTAAACTATGCCAATGGTAGTGGTTATGGAACAAGATCATATTTGCAAATTACACCTTGTAATGCTAAGAAGATTAACCTAACAATGACCCAATTAAAATTCAATGGTGCTGGCGATAAATTATCTATCTATGATGGCAGAAATGCAAGTTCAAAATTAATTGTTACATGGACAGTTGGTTCAAAATGTCCACAAACGGTAACTGCCTTAAGTGGAAGCATGTTTATATTATTTGAATCTGATGGAGCTGGTGTTGATTCTGGTTTTACAGGTTTTTATAAATCTGAATTAGGTCCTGCAACACTTGGCAATCCAGACTTCGTAGCTTCTACTACGCCTGCATACAATAGCGCGCCAACTAAGTTCGCCAATACCACTCAAAATATTGTGGGTGTACCAACTTGGGAGTGGACTATCGATGGAGATCAAGTCGCAAATAATAAAAAGTTTAATTTAGATTATACGTTCTACACAGATGGTAAATACAATGTTTGTTTAGAAATGAAATCTTGCGTTGGTAACAGTAAAACTTGTCAATTGATAGATGTTATTACGCCAAATAAAACAACTAAATTAGATATTGTTGCTTCAAACAGAAGACCTAAATCAGGTATTGACCTAGTGACACTTAATCCAGTAAGTGATAATGCAAACAGATGGGAATGGACAATTTTCCCAACCACTTACACGTTAATGAATCCTCCTGCTAATCCTTCGAAATTTGGAACTGGTTACGTTAGATATTACGCAGCCGATGGCGATACGATTCCAAAACCAATTATTAAGTTTACAGCGCCAGGTTGTTATACCATTGCTTTAAAAGCATACAACGATAATGACACCAATGCCACAATCAAAACAGTTGTAAAGAATAAATTCATTTGTGCTTTGAACTATTGTAATCCATCGTCATTTATCTTAAGTAGTGATATTGGAATCAATAACGTAACGCTTAAAGACGCAAGCAATGTTTTGTTCTCAAACAACACCACATCTGGCGATGCTGGTTATACGAACTATAGTACAACACAGTCTGCCACTTTAACTTATGGCAAAAAATATACAGTAGAGGTTTCAAGAAGCACTAACTTAGATTCTGCAAACAGAAGAGCTTGGATTGATTGGAACATCGATGGTGATTTTGACGATGCAGGTGAAGAGATTTTCTTTGAAACTAGCAATACCAATAAATCATTTAGCAAAACTTTTGAAGTACCATCTTTGGCCTCAGCGTTCGAAGGACAATCCATTATGCGTATCGCTACTACTTTTGGTAAAGAAGTAATTCCGACTTGTGGTCCTATCACCGCTGGTGAATACGAAGATTATGGTATTGTGTTAGCAAACGATAATTCAGCACCAGTTATAACATTAATCGGCAATGCAACCGAAAGAATGGAAGTTAATACAACGTATACGGATGCCGGTGCAACGGCTTTTGATTTATCTGAAGGTGATATTTCCAGTGAAATAATAATGACTTCAGATTTAGATCCTAATACCACTGGTGTTTACACCATTGAATATAATGTAACCGATAAATCATTAAACAAAGCGGTTTCTGTAAAGAGAATTGTAATTGTTGAAAAAGATTTAACACCTCCAACTTTGACATTGAATCCTGGTTCTTCAGGATGTTTCGAAGCAGACAGAACCAATGCACCTTATGTTGATCCAGGTGCTACGGCCAGAAATACCAACCCAAACCAAGATTTAACATCTTCAATTGTTGTAAAAGGAATGGTAGATACCCGTAAAATTGGTACTTATGTGCTTACATACAGTGTAAAAGATGCAGCTGGTAACAGTGCTTCTAAAACAAGAACGGTTTGCGTATCAGATACTAAAAAACCAAGTATAGGCAACATTGGCGATACTTCAATTCAAATTGGTAGTACTTGGATAGATCAAACTATTGCTACTGACTTATACGACTTAAATCCTTCTTTAACCAAAGTTTGGCAGTCAATTCCAGTGAATACCGCAAAAAGAAGTACTTACACAGTGACATACAGTGCAGTAGATCAAAGTGGAAATGTTTCAGATCCAGTAGTTGTTAACTACAGAGTAGATGATTTTATTGCACCTGTTATTAGCTTGAACACATTTGATGTTGTTGAGCAGGAAGTAAACAGACCATATAAATCTATAGCTGCTACAGTTTCTGATAATTACTATGGTCCTGGCCAAGTTAGTATTGCCTTAATTTTCAGTAATGTTGATTTTACTACTTTGGGAACTTATAAAGAAATCTTCAGAGCAGTAGATGGTTCAGGTAATATTACTGAAAGAACAAGAACTGTAAAAGTAATTGATACAGAAGCACCAGTAATTTATGGTGAAACTATTTATGGTTGCGTTGGTGAAGATATATGGCCGTTCTGGGGTGTTACAACAACTGATAATTATTATAGCCCTTCTGACTTAAAGCCATTTGTTGAAATAGTTAAACAAAACGTTAATCCTAAGCAAGAAGGTTTCTACTTTATTACTTATAGAGTAACCGATCCATCAGGTAACGTATCATTGCCATTTACTGTCAATGTTGTTTACACGTATTGGCCAAAATGTTACAATAGTACAACTGGTGTTAAAACACTGTCTGCAGAAGAAAGTGTTACACTTTATCCGAACCCAACCACTGGAAAAGTTACCATTGACTTGAAAGGTATATTATCCAAAAATACAGTTGTAGAAGTATACAATGCAATGGGTCAAAAAGTGATTTCTGATAATTATTCAGAAGCCTTAGACCTATTTAACATCGACTTAAGCGGAAGCGCTAAAGGTGTTTACACGATTAAGTTAATTGCAGATGGACAAACAATCATTAAACGAGTAGTTTTACAATAAACTATCTGAGTCTTATCAAAAAAGGTGCACCATATTGGTGCACCTTTTTTTTTGATAAAATATTTCCAATTTTATTTATTACAATAATTTTAACAAAATAAAAAGAAAATAAAATTCTCATAATGAGAAATTCAATGGTTTGGCATGAACGCTAATTTCTTATATAGCAATGGTTTGAGAAAGTGGGAGGATTTTTGATATGAATTACTTGTTAGAAAACACGATGCATAGAATTTATTAAACATACAGCAAAAATCAAATCACAGTTAAAAATTATGAAAGTCAACAATATTAAAATTGCCATTTTAGAAACAGGGAATTTCTACCAGCATTTATTAGGGAATCAAATTTCTGAATTGTGTTCTCAAAAAAAATTATGCAATTGTAAATGGTTAATTAGCAATTTTGAAGATTCTAATAAATTAGTACTTGATTTGAACCCGGCTTATCAATTAATTGTAATTGATAATTATTTCAGAAATGGTCATAATAAAACGACCATTTCTGGACCCGAGATTATGGAAACTTTGAAGGAGAAAAATAAAAATTGTATGTACATTACAATTTCAGGCATGCGAGAAATGCTAATTACAGCTGAGCGGCTGAACGAAGGGGAAAGGACGTTCTTCTATTCAAAATTATGCAATGCTCCAAATGCTCAATTGATGGAACATTCTTCGAATAATTCTATTCAAAAACTAATTGCCCGTTTTTTTGAAGCCATTCCATCCAGTCATTTGAATGGACAATTAAAAGTTTCCGCCTAATTGAAAAATGCCTATTCGATATAAAATGAAATAGGAATTATACATTTTACAGCAACCGTCTTTCCGTTTTGCCTGCCAGCGTTCCACTTGCCTTGGGTAAGGGTCATTACCCTAATTGCTTCTGCTTCGAATAATGGGTGTTGCAATGCTCTAATAGGCCTAATGTTTTCTATCAAGCCATCTTTAGTAATTGTAAATGCAATGTACACGGTTCCGCATAATTCCAAATCAAATAAACTGGGTGGATATTTGATTGCATCAGACAGAAAATCACTGAATTTATTTTGACCTTCACTATAGCCAGGTAGAACCTCTTTAAATACAATTGTATCGGCAAGGTTGTTTGAAATTTTAACAGTATCTAAATCAACCTCAGGTTTTAATTGATTGTTTTCATAATAATGGGTCGCGGAGTCGGTCCCTTTTCTATTATACCATTTGATATAATCTATTTGTCCATCTTTATATTGTTTTAAATTAAAAATGACCGTTTTATTCTCAATTTGTTTAAAATTTGTAATGGTTAAGGTGTCCATTTTTTTACCGAGAACAATGCTGGTAATTTCGTTCCCCATTTCGTAAATACTAGTGGTTTGAATACTATCTCTTTCGTTGGCAATCCATATACCATCTTTTTTGCCTGCCATAAAGTTACCTTGAGAATAAATACTGCCATCAAAATTGTAAATAATTTCCAAACCGTTTAAATTATCTTGATTTAAATCGGTGTATGAACTGTAGCCTTGTGTTTTTATCAGTCTCCCCGAGCAATCATAAAAATTCAATCGCCAATAGGTTTCTTCTTCAATAACGCGGGCATAATTACAACCTTTTTTAACCTTGTTTTCGAAAGCACAATCGAAATAAATTAACTGTTGGGCAAATGATTTGATGCCAATAAAAAGAAGAAGTATTAGTAGGCTTTTTTTCATGTTGCAAAATAAAGATTTTTATGAGACAATTGTTTCTGATTGGATAAACAAAAAAGCCCCGAAATAATTCGAGGCTTTTTAAATATAGGGAAGGGTATTGAACTTATTTCAATATGTCTCTTGATATAACAACACGTTGCACTTCGCTAGTGCCTTCGTAAATTTGAGTAATCTTCGCATCGCGCATTAAGCGTTCAACATGGTATTCTTTAACATAACCATAACCACCGTGTATTTGAACGGCTTCAACAGTATGTTTCATCGCTGTTTCGCTTGAGAATAATTTGGCCATGCTACTCGCTCTGCCATAATCCAAATGTTGGTCTTTTAACCAAGCGGCTTTGAAACACAACATTCTAGAGGCTTCGATATCGGTTGCCATATCGGCCAATTTAAATTGTATGGCTTGGTGGTTCATGATTTCTGTTCCAAAAGCTTTTCTTTCTTTGGCATACTTTAAAGAAAGCTCATAAGCACCACTGGCAATACCTAAAGCTTGTGCGGCAATACCAATACGACCGCCTGTTAAGGTTTTCATTGCAAATTTGAAACCGAATCCATCTTCTCCAATTCTATTGGCTTTCGGTACTTTAACATCAGTAAACATTAAAGAGTGTGTATCACTTCCGCGAATTCCCATTTTATCTTCCTTTTTACCAACAACAAAACCTTCCATATCTTTGGTCATAATAAAGGCATTGATACCTCTGTGCCCAGCTTCAACATTCGTTTGAGCAATCACAAGATAGGTAGAGGCAGTTTGTCCATTGGTAATCCAGTTTTTTGTACCGTTTACCAAATAGTAATCACCCATGTCTACCGCAGTTGTTCTTTGCGAAGTGGCGTCACTACCTGCTTCTGGCTCACTTAAACAAAAGGCACCATGTACTAAACCTTTCGCCAAGGGTACTAGGTATTTTTGTTTTTGCTCTTCGTTTGCAAAATTTTCAAGGCCCCAGCACACCAGTGAATTATTAACAGAGACTACTACAGAAGCCGAAGCATCTACTTTACTAATCTCTTCCATTGCCAATACATAGCTAATGGTATCCATGCCGCTTCCACCGTATTTAGGGTCTACCATCATTCCCAAAAAACCAAGTTCACCTAGTTTTTTGATTTGTTCTGCAGGAAATTCCTGTTTGTTGTCTCTATCAATTACGCCTGGCAATAATTCTGTTTGTGCAAAATCTCTCGCAGCCTGCTGTACGGCTAAATGTTCTTCAGATAATTCAAAATGCATCATGTTGCTGCAAAAATAAGGTTTTTTTGTTTTTATAAAACCTATGAATCTAAACTTCTCTTAAAATGGCTTAAAATCATAGCATTTATTATTTAGGCGATGTGAATATTGGCATGATAGTAAATATAAGATTAAGTAAATAAATTATTGATTGATAAGGAAATTAAATTCATGTAGTTTTGCAGTTTATGTTAATTATTAAAAATCAAAGCACCAATCCCTATTTTAATTTGGCGGCCGAAGAATATCTTTTGAAACATTTTGATGATGATATATTCACACTTTGGCGCAACGAAAATGCCATAATTGTTGGCAAGCACCAAAATACATTAGCCGAAATAAACATAGAACATGTTGAAGCAAATAAGGTGAATGTGGTTAGGCGATTATCAGGTGGTGGTGCGGTATTTCACGATTTGGGCAATATTAATTTCACCTTTATTAGCAATGCCAAATCGGGCGATGATATTAAAATTGATTTCAAGTTTTTCACAATGCCAATCATCGAGGTTTTAAAAGAAATGGGTATCAATGCAGAATTTAGTGGTCGCAACGATTTGTTAATAGATGGTCAGAAATTCAGTGGAAATGCCGAGCATATTTACCAACAGAAAAAAAGAACGCTGCACCATGGCACCTTACTATTCGCTAGCGAGATTGCGGATTTATCGGCAGCATTAAAAGTGAATCCTTTGAAATTTCAAGACAAAGCTGTTAAATCTTTCAGAAGCAGAGTTACCAATATCAGCAGCCATTTAAAAGAACCGCTTTCGGTCATGGAATTTTATGATAAGGTAATCGATTATATCAGCAAAAAATATGTTGATGTTCAATTCTATTCCTACACGGCCGAGGATATTGTAGCGATAGAAGCCTTGGTTGAAAGTAAGTACAAAACATGGGATTGGAATTTTGGATATTCGCCCAAATATGCGTTTCAAAAAATGATTAAAACAGAAGGCGGTAACATTGAAATCTATATGGACGTAGATAAAGGAATGATTGAAAAAATAAAGTTTCATGGAGACTTTTTTAATTTAAAAGATGTTGAGGAATTAGAGTCCACATTGTTGGGCGCAAGACATAGCATAGAGGCTTTGGAAGCGAGGCTTTCGGTCATAGAAGTGTCCGATTATATCAACAAAACAACCAAAGAAGAACTACTAGCCGGTATGTTCTAATTGGTGTGTCTAAAATAGGGGAATCGCATCATGCATTGCCCAAGATTGTGCATAGTTTAGCTCAATAAATTAACTGCGCTTATTTATTTTTGTTAGCATGAAAACGGTCGCTATAATCGCAGGAGGCAGGTCGCCAGAGCACGAAATTTCAGTAATTTCTGCAAGAAACATTTACAATGCCATAGATACTACATTGTATAAAATTGAAGTAATTGGTATTTCTAAAAGTGGAGAATGGTTTTATCTCCCCGAAAAAAGTTTGTTTGAAACAACATTAGAAATTGGCGCGAATACTGAGCATAGTCCATTGGTCTTAATGCCTTTTAATAAACAACCGGTGCGCTTTGCAAAGGATGTCAATAAATCATTAAACATCGATGTGTTTTTTCCGATTACCCATGGCGTTTATGGAGAAGATGGTATTTTACAAGGTGTTTTAGAATACCTCAACAAGCCTTACACGGGGCCAGGGGTATTGGGCAGTGCTGTGGGAATGGACAAGGATGTTACCAAGCAAATTTTGCAACAGAATGGCATTAAAGTAACACCTTGGGTAACGTATTTTAAAGGAGACATTATTCAATATGAAGAATTAGAAACAATGGGCTATCCACTTTTTGTTAAACCAGCCAACATGGGCAGTGGCGTAGGGGTGGAGAAGGCTGAGAACCGTGAAGAATTGGTTAACGCAATTGAGAATGCCTTTAAATTCGATATTAAATTATTGATAGAAAAAGGAATCAAAGGGAGAGAAGTTGAAACAGCCGTGATGGGCAATTTACAACCAAAGGTATCAGGGGTTGGTGAAATTATTGTAAACAGCGGTTTTTACACTTACGAAAATAAATACGTGAATAACGAAACCAAGGTGGTCATACCAGCAGAGAATTTGAGCGCAAGTACTATTGAAACCATCACCAAAACAGCCTTGAAAGCTCATCGTTGTTTGCAGTTAGAGGGCTTAAGCAGAGTTGATTTCTTTTATGTAAGTGATGGTGAATTTTATTTAAATGAAGTGAACACCTTACCTGGTTTTACAAATATTAGCATGTACCCAAAACTATGGGAAGCCGCAGGGGTAGGTTATTCCGATTTGATTACACAATTGATCATTTATGCTCAACAACGGTATGAATTAAGACAGGCTTTGAAAAGTACGAGACTATAAGTAACCTTGGTTTTTTGATAGCAGTGCTACATAGCAAATCAACTAGTTTTATTGTATTTGTTCATTCGCTTAGTCGTTTTCTAGAGGATTAAATTATTTATGACTAGCGCCTTACTTTTCTAAACAATTGAATTAAAAATCCATTATGTTTGTTGAATAAAATATCTCACAATTTAGCGCAAAGCCATCTGTTTTTGGGTGTATATACGCTATTTTGTAGGGGTATAAGTAAGTTATAAGCTGATGGGTTTCCTACAAGCTAAAAACCCAGAATTGAAATTAAGATTTTAGCTCGTAAAACTCTGTTGCTAGAATCAAACTATTTTCTCACCAAGATTTACAACTTTTAATATCACAACCAAACTCAATTTTTGTATTTTTGAAAATCTTTAAATTCAACTTTATGAAAATTAAATTTTTTTCAATTATAATAGTATTAGCATTTTGTGCTTGTAATAAAAAGAGCACAATTCCATCGGATGTTATTACTCCAAAAGGATTCAATGTGGCAGCTGAGTTTCCGCCGAATGTTTTTGCTAGGAATATTATTGGGCTTGTGTCAAGTCCAGAAGGTGTTCTATATATCTGTGCAAATGTTGATGAAAACGGAATTGAAAAAGGTCGGTTTTTTAGACTAGCTTCTGGTTCCAAAATGTGGCAACAACTTGGAACTCAGGAAATGTTAGGTGATTACATTAACAATACGGTCTTAGATAATGCAGGTAACTTTTATTATGCGGGAGATAAAGTATACAAATATTCAGCAAGTGGGTGGTCTACATTTATTTCACCTACTAATTACGGTGCAGGGGGAACCGGTGGGATAGAAATGGCAGTTTCTCCAATAGGGGAAGTTTATGCAAATATGCTTAATGGCGCCCCACCTTATAACCACAGCTTTTTGAAGTTTAATGGTGCGACTTGGACTTTGTTGGGATTTCCGCCAACTGATCCCAACAAAGTGGGCGCCTTTTATCCAAGGGAAATGCGTTGTGATAACAATGGGATCCTATATGTAGGTACATATTCAAAAAAATCTCAAAATTATATTTACAAATACGATGGGGACACTTCTTGGTCAAGACTTGGCTCTGCAGATTATCAACTTCTCACAGGGGCAGGTATTGAAATCGACCACCAAAATAACATTTATATTGTAGGATATAAAGCTTCCATGCCGAATGATTCAGCACATGGTGATTTCATTGCAAAATGGGATGGTACTACTTGGTCAGAAATCCCTTTTCCGACAGGTCTTGTGAATAATCCAGACAATAAATATATTTATACATTAACTACCGACAAAAATGGCAATCTATATGCTGCCGGAACCCTTATGAATAACAATGGTAAATATTTTATTGCAAAGTGGAACGGAACAACATGGTCAGAATTAGGAGCTCCAAATCCTGTATATCTGAACAATTGGATCGATTTAATAGATTGCGATGATCAGGGAGTAATTTATGCTGCAGGTACATTTACAGATAGTGCCGGTCATGCATTTGTTGTCAAGTATGTACAATGAATAGAGAAACAATTTGAATTGTCTTCCATTTGCAGCCATTTGCTTTGATACACCATCTGCTATAACAGCACCTAAATTCAATGCTGGTTTTTAGGTTAGGAAAGTTTCGTTTTCCCAACTAAATTTGTTGGTGAAATAAAGTTTTTAGGCTTCGATGGCCGCACGAACGCCAAGCCTGAGACCGTGTGCGTCATTTTGCAGAGACAGCCTACTTTTGACAAAGAATTTTTTAGCTACAACATACACGGAATTGGATACATTCAACATTAGAAAAGCCACCATCTTTGCATCATTAAATAACACTAAAATAAAATAATGATGAATTTAAAAGGAAAAACCGCAATCGTAACAGGTTCAAACACAGGCATAGGATATGAAACTGCTTTGGACTTGTACAAAAAAGGAGCAAAAGTATATGTTGCTTGTCGTAATGAAGAAAAAGCACTTGACGCCATCAAAAGAATGAAGGCTGACGGTGGTACAGGCGAATTGGTTTATGGACATTTAGACTTAGCAAGTCTGCAATCTTTAAAAGCTTTTGCCGACCGAGTAATACAAGCAGAATCAAGTCTCGATTTATTGATAAATAATGCAGGAATTATGATTCCACCACAATCGAAAACAGAAGATGGTTTTGAGATTCAGTGGGGTATAAATTTTGTAGGGCATTTTGCTTTGACAGGACACTTGTATAATTTATTAGAGGTAACAAAAGGTTCAAGAGTGGTAACACTTAGTAGTAATGCTCACAGAGGTGCAGTGATTGACTTTGATAATTTCCGTTTAGAAAAAGAATACAATACTTGGAGAGAGTACGGTCAAAGTAAATTAGCCGACTTGATTTTTGCATTAGAATTTGAAAAAAGATTGAGAAAAAATGGTAAACAATTGATTTCGTTAGCGTCACATCCAGGTTACAGCGAAACAGATTTACAAAAATATATGGACAGAGATATGTTGGCATCATTAACATTAATGACTGCGAAAGATGGAGCTCAACCTACTATAACTGCTTGTTTAAGTGAAGATGCAAAAGGAGGGCAATATTGGGGTCCAGATGGACACGATGAACAAAGAGGTAAGCCGGGATTGGCAAAAATATATCCAGTAGCATTAAACGAAACATTGAACGCTAAACTTTGGGATTGGGCAAAAGAAACAACAGGGGTAAAATTTCCTTTCTAAAAGGCAAATAAAAATATTAACTCAATAATTGGTACAGTATAAATATGTCAATTCCCGTAAGATTAAAAAGTATTAGCGAACTGCATAGGTTCAACAACATATCTGCACCTAATCATCCGTTGGTTAGTTTGATTGATTACAGCGAAATAAAACCAACACCTGTAAACAATGAATTGAAATGGGTGCAAGAATTTTATACTATTTCTATCAAACGAAATGTTGTTGGCAAATATCGTTACGGACAAGAATCATACGATTTTGATGAGGGATTAATGACTTTCTTTTCTCCAGAACAAGTCATTTCAGTGAAAATTATTGAAGAAGATATGAAGAGTAATCCATCAGGGTGGATTTTAGCAATTCATCCTGATTTTCTATTTGGTTCTCCTTTAGCAGCAAATATCAAAAAATATTCATTCTTAAATTATTCTGTTAGCGAAGCACTTTTTTTATCTGAAAAAGAAGAAAATACAATCTACGAAATACTTCAAAACATAAAAGGCGAATATCAAGGTAACCTTGACCAGTTCAGCCAGCATATAATAATTAGTCAGTTAGAATTATTACTTAACTATGCTGAACGTTTTTACCAACGACAATTTTTGACTCGTAAAATTTCAAATCATCAAATATTAGATAGATTAGAAACTCTTTTAGAAAATTATTTGGCTTAATAGACATTTTTAATGCTAAATAATGCTGAATCCCTTATTGGTTGTA
>JAQSCZ010000072.1 GCA_029945665.1 bacterium
CTAGAGCTCACGAATGATTTATTGCCAAATCTTGGAAAAGTTCGGATCAGTGTGAGCATAGATGTTTGATTATATGTTTACCTATTATTTCCGCCAATTTAACTGGAACAGCATTTCCGATTTGTGTAAACCATTTGTTCTGACTTCCACGAAAAAAATAGTTGTCGGGAAATGTTTGTACTCTTGCTGCTTCTCTTGGGCTAAGTCCTCTTGCTTGTGTTGGATGAATATACATATTGCAGTCGAATTTCATGTGTGACGTTATTGTTTTGCAAACTTCGTTTTCATTCAATTTAAAATATTTGTCTTTGAACATATGGTTTCTACTTGCATAAGGCATGATGTCAGAAATTGAACTATGCAATGAGTTTGCCCCTTGGGGCAAACGATTGAATATTTCAATATCTCTTTCATTGTTATATCTGTTCTTATGATTGAAAAGGAAAGGAGTTTCCTTGTTATCATTGATGAATGTGTGAAATTTATTTTTTTTTAGTTTTACTTTCCTCATCATAAACCCAAATTCTTCGTTATTAATATCGTTATTATTTTTGATTGATTTGGGTTGTAATTCGGGTAAATTTGAGATTGCATCCTTCAAGACAAATTGAGATTTGTATTCCTTTCTAATATTCTCAAATATTTTATGAGTGTCAACTCCGTTGCGGTTTCCAATAAGAAAAAAACGTTCACGGTTTTGTGGTAGCCCAAAATCTTTTGCATTTAGTAAAGCGTAATCAAAGTTGTAATCGTCTCCTAAATATTTCTTGAAGTCTGCAATAATTTCAGAGATTTTATGAGCCATACCTTTTACATTTTCCATTATGAAAAACTGAGGACGAACTTCGTGTAAAAACCTTAAGTATGACTTGTATAAAACATTTCGAGGGTCGTCAATGAGGCGTTGTCTATTAGCCATTGAAAAACCTTGACAAGGTGGTCCTCCACAAACAAGAGTTGTGTTTTTGAAAAATTTTGAATGCTTGTCAATATCGGTTACTAATTTATTAATGTCGCCAACATAATATTGGTCTGCGTGTAGATTATGATTGAAATAAAATGTTTCAGCAAAAGTTGGCTCTATTTCATTAACAAATGCTGGCTGAAAGCCAGCATTTGTTAATCCTAAGCTAAGTCCACCACAACCTGCAAACAAGTCAACAAAAGAATTTTTCTTTGGTAACTCAATTCTATTTTTGTTTACATAGTTTTTTAAAAACGGATACTTTTCCTTATTTTTTTCAATTGTCTGGTAATAAGAATTTATTTTCTCATATGAACTATTGGAAACAATTCCTTTGATTTCTGGAAAGAAAATTTTATCGGTTTTCTCTGTTGAAATTTTCTCTGTCTCAAATATATATTCCAATTCGTTGAGTAAATTGTCAACAAGTGGTTTGATGTTTTTGCTATTATGTTTCAAATAAAACTCAATCATTTTTTCTTTTTTGTTTGAGTTTTTTGATATGAAACCTTTTCTTCTGCAACCTTTAATACTTCGTTTGCACAATCTTCTTCTCCAATTTGGTAGTAAACAATTTCACTTAGATAAGGAACAAGCAAATAGTTTTTCTCTACATTAAATATCTCTGCAAGTTTTACGATTTGGTCTTTTGTTGCTCGTCTTTCGTTGCGTTCAATCTTACTGAGAAATGAGGTATCAATGTCAAGTTGTGCTGCTATTTTACGAAGTGGCAATTCTTTCTCCTCTCTTAGTTGTCGGATAAGTTCGCCTATTGTCTGTGATGCGTTGGTTTTCATTTTTAGTTTTTAATTGAAGAAGGTAATGGAATGAATTTGTCTAAATGTGTTTCTTTTAACAAAACCTCATTCATTACATCATAAATATCTACCTTGTTTTTTTCACAAACTTTAAAACATTGATTCATCAACTCGTTTCTATTGTCAGCCTCTGGTTTTGAGTAGCAAGGCTTGTTTGTTTTTAAAACAACGTAATCATTAAAATCATCATCAGGATGAAAACTTACTCCTTCATTAATGATTTGCTTCGCAAAAGCTTCAACATCTTTTATATTATTTATTTGTTTTATCATTAGAATTATTATTTAATTCAAATATTATGGACTCTATATTTTGGTATTTAATTGTCCAAAAGTAATTGTCCAATCGCAAACAGCAAAGTTTTTTGGAGTGTATTTGTTAACATTTTTATTAACAGTCATTGTGTCGGGTGGTGGGTGGGCTTTGGGTGCGGTTGGGTAAAATTAAATGTGTTGCAAAAGCTTTGGCTCGTGTGTCGGCTTGCAGCTCTTTTAATTTTACGAAGCGTTGGCATTTTGTCCACTGTTTTTCTGTCGGTTTGTTGTTGAGTTGTCGGTCGTCCTACACTTGCTCATAACGACAGTTTGTCAAAATACTCAATTTAAAACTCAAAAATAGCTTATTTAAATGACTTATCAAGCAGCCTTTTTTTGAATTGATAGATGACTTGTAAAAAACATACCGAACGGTATGTTTTTTAGGATGATTGATGTTGGAGTTAGTGAATTTAACGGTTTGTAGCTACAAGGAAGTTGGCGATTTCGGAGCACAAAACTGTCTGCCACCTCAAATTTGATACGAAGCACAAAGCTTCGTTTAACCATTGAACCCCCAATTTCTTGCAGGTGCTGTTAGCGGATGTTCAATTCTTTCGTCTTATTATTTCCAATTCAATTCTATCCTTGTCATAAGTAAAACCGTGTTTGTCAAAAGAGTCATTGATTGTCATTGAGAACAATTTTCCTTTGCTCGTAAAGAAAATATAATCATAGTAAAGAGTTAATGCACCAATCTTTCCTTCTCTTAAAGTAATTAGTCTGTTATTTGTTAAGTAATATGCATATAATCCAGATATTCCTTTAATAATTATTGCAGCACTTGTCGTTTCAATTTGTTGAGGAAAATCAGAATTAGGTAGTTGTATTTTTTTTATTAATTTACTGTTGTCGAAATCATAAAGAATTAGTCCATCTTGACTATCAGCAACAACAATTATGTTATGGTATGAAAGCCTTTTAACATCTTGAGGGTCCTCGGACCTTAGCTCTTTTCTCTCTTTATGGATTTGTTTGTCAATTACAATATTGGTCACTCCAAAGTTTCGTATTGCAATGAATAAATTATTATCAGTTGATTCGATATTAGAAACAACAGGTTGCCCCAGCTTCTCAAAGGCTTCAGGAATTATCTTTTTGTCAATTTTGGGATTATGTGAATTTGATATGTCGATTTGAAAAATTCCTTTGTTTTCAGATAGTGCGAAAAGATTGTTTTGTTTATAGTTTATAGACAATTGAGAAACATCGGTTATTGGAATTTGATGTTCATTTATTGTCTGAAAGGAGAATTTACTTTCAGTAGCCAAATTAAAACTAGTAAGTTTTTGTTCACTAGTTCCGTATAAGATGTGTGACTTTGCTTGTAATTCAGTAAGTGCATAGATATTTGGAATATCAAAAGAGTATTCTGCTTTAGAATTAAAAAACTTGCTTCTGTTATCCTTAAAAGGGATAATTCTAATTCCATCATTTAAATATGATACTATAAGATGGAAATTGTAGGCGTATATTGAAGCAACTATTTTCATCTTATTCTTTTTTTATTTAATAATGCAGGAATGTCATCTTCATCAAAGAATCCAGAAGTCACCCAAAGAGTCAATAGAATATTGCAAATCGCATATCTTGATTGAGAAAATGGAATAATAGGGAAACCGTGCCATTGCAAAACTCCATTGTTGGGATTTTCAAAATATCCAAATTGCTCTCCGTTTAAACCAACGGTTGTAAAGCCATTATTAAAACCCCACATATTTCCATTTGAGTCTGTCCAAGAAATTTGAGGATTACTATGGTCATAGCCACCGTAATCTGCATTATCAAAAACTTGTCTTTCTATATTAACATTAGTCCATTTGTTACTATGTCTATTGGTCGAATGAGCTTGATGTTTCGCAGTTGAAACATATTGTTTTCTTCCTAGTGGTCTGTTATATGGTATGTCTGCCATTCTTTATTATGTCGTTATAAATATCCGCTAACTTATTTATACCCGCCACATAACACCACATATACAGCCATTTTTAGGAGCATCTGCGCTATTTTGTAGCGTTTTATTTATAAACAAACATAAGCTTTTTCATTTTATACTTGTTTAAAAAAGTAATTCACTTGTAATAAAATTATTAACATAGTAGAAAACTACTAATGGGAAGGGTGGTTAAAAAACATACTAGTTGGTATGTTTTTTAGGTTTATTGATGTTGGTTTTAGTAAAGTTAACGTTTCAATGTTTAGCGATGTTGGCGGTTTCATGGCGCTTCACTCGTCAAACTATTGCAAAGGTATAAAAAAGCGCTAAACTCCAAAACTGCTGAAAGCCCCGCCAATATTCGCCAAACGTTTGTTAGCAGTTGTAGTTTTTCTGTGTTCGTTAAAAGTCTTTCCATTTTCCATTTGTTCCATATTTTATCTTGTCTACAGTGAAGAAAGGTGCTTCTGAACATTCAAATATTGGTAAGCCATGTGAGTTCTTATGCAAGTGTCCAAGTAATGTAAAGGATTCTTCAATATAGTCAGGTCCAGTAGATGATTTATAGCCAATTGAACCAATAAAGTTGCATAGTTCTTCAAACTTTTTTGTCTTCGGTGTTGGAAATATGTCTTGCCCGATAATGAATTTATACTTTGGATTGTCTACAGCTTGTACTTTCATGTCTACGGAGCAGTCACCGCAAGCATATTTCATATAATATGCTGTCACAGTTATTTTATCATCATAAGCTCTCGTCTGTCGCCATTTGTAAACGCAATAATAAGTCAGGAAGCATAATAATATAACAGCAAAAAGACTTGCTAATATTTTGAATGTCCATTTGATTACTGTCTTCATACTATTACTGCTAACTTATTTATACGCGCTACAAAATAGCGCATATACAGCCAATATTAGGAGTATATGCGCTATTTTGTAGCATTTTATTTCCTAACAAACATAAGCCATTTTATACTTGTTTAAAAAAGTAATTCACTTGTAATAAAATTATATTCATAGTAGAAAACTACAAAAGGGTAGGGTGGTGAAAAAACATACCGACCGGTATGTTTTTTAGGTTGATTGATGTTGGTATTTGTGGAGTTAACGTTTAGCAGCTACAAGAAGTTGGCGACTTTTACCATCCGCCTTAGGCGGATTCATACGACGAAATAATGTTTGTTGAACCACAAAACTGTCATACGAAGCACTGAACCGCCAATTTCTTGTAGGTGTTGTTATAGGCTGGCGTTCTTTCATCTCTGTAAGATAAACTTCATTCCATTTGATTGCTGTCCGTCAGAGTGAATTACCGCAATATAATTTCCGTCTTGCAAGTCCGATATATCAAACTGCGATTCATTGCCATTTATTTCAATTGTCTTGGCAACTTGTCCGCTAAGATTAATAATTTGTAATTGTCCGTTACCACTAACAAATTCAAGATTGATATTTCCGTTTGAAGGATTTGGAAAAAGTTTTGTGATTGTTGGTTGGTCTTTCTTTTTCCTGCGGTAGTAAAATAATATTGCTCCTGCGGCAATTAGAATTGCTGTCGCAATACCACCATAAAGAAGATACTCTTTTTGTTTTTCCTTTTTTTCAATAAAGGCAACAACTTCTAATGGTAAATTTAATGTTGCTGGATTTGTTACAAGAAAAACACTGTCAATGTCAAATGATAGTTCAATTTGTCTTGTGCTATCGGCTGAAGAAAAATTTGGAGAACTATATACAAGATTATAAAATGCTTGAACCTGTTTGCTTATCGCTGCATAAACGGTATTTAAAGATGATGATGATTGCGTAAAATAGAATTGTCCTTTTGTAGATTTAGCAATTAATTGCAGTGTGTCTTTGTTTACATTGCCAAGTCCGATAATGTAAATTGGAATATCTTCTTTAATTGCTTTGTCAACTACATCGTACCATTTTGATTTTGATGAATTGTCTTGCCCGTCTGTAAGAACGACAAGAACTTTTACGCCATTTGAATTTTTTATTTCGAAAATGCTTGTAATCATTGCGTCATACAATGCAGTAGAAAAGTCGGCTTGCATTGAATCAACTATTGAATTTATATCTCCTATGTTTTGAGTAAGGGAAAGTTTTCTGTCAACGGTATTTGAAAATCCTGTGATACTGATAAAATCTTTTTTTGAATCAAAACTTGTCACGAAACTTTTAACGGCTTTCTTGGCATTGTCAATTGGTGAAATGTAACCTTTAGGTAGAACAGGGTTAAAGTTTGCGTCATATGAATAAAGCGCTGTTCCATCTTTGTCGTAAAGTTGAGAAATGTCTTCCATCATTGAACCTGAATGGTCAATTACAATTCCAAGATTGATTGGTTTATTTTTAGAAATTTGTTCAAGAGAAATCACGTCACAATTTTGTGAGTTCTCTTTAACTTTCATTTTTTCTTTTGTTAGATTCCAAACAGGTTCTCCCTTTCTCGTTTCAGCTTTAAACACAACCGAAACATTTGGAAAGGAGTCAGGGTAAATATTTAAAATTGTCAAGTCTGCTGTGTCTGCGTTGGAAAGATTGCCTTTCACTTTCTCACTCTGTCCAAAAGCAGTAAGTGAAAATATTGTTGCTATAAAAACGGTAGTTAATTTTTTCATCGTTATTTTTTCATTGTGATGTCGTTTTGTCAAAGTTGATTTCTTATTTGTCAATTCAAGATTAGCAGTGTTCCCAATGCTTGCAGCTAACTTATTTATACGCGCTACAAAATAGCGCATATACACCCATTTTTGGAAGGATAGGCGCTATTTTGTAGCGTTTTATTTCCTAACAAACATAAGCTTTTTCGGTTTATACTTGTTTAAAAAACTAATTCACTTGTAATAAAATTATTAACATAGTAGAAAACTACTATATGGAAGGGTGGTGAAAAAAACATACCGATCGGTATGTTTTTTTTGATAAGAGCAGGCTCCCCCTTTTTGAATACTGATTTAAAATAGATAGTTTCATTTTTTTGAAGTGCTCCATGCATTGAGTCCAATCGGTATGTTTTTAAAGTGAAATTTATTACGGCTTTTTGACAGCAATTGATGGTCAATACTAAAACCATTTTTTTCTTCTAAAATATACCATCATGCCTGTAACTGCAATTACAACAATAATCCAAAAGACCAAGTAGCCATAGCGGTAATTTATTTCTGGGAAATACTTAAAATTCATGCCATACACCCCTGCTAAAAAACTCAAAGGCATAAAAATAGTACTGATGATGGTGAGTACTTTCATTACTTGGTTCAGTTTATTACTGCTGGTAGTGAAATAAATATTCATTAAATCTGTGAGCAAACTGCGGTGGTTTTCAATGGTATCGTAAGCCTGAAAAGTATGGTCATATACATCGCGGAAATAATTAATGTTACGGGTTTCTATCAAATCGCTGCTGCCGGCTTCCAATTTATTAAGGGCTTCGCGCATGGGTAGTATATGCTTATTTAGCAACATAATTTCTTTTTTAATGGCCTGAATTTTAAAAGTGGTTTTGCTATTAGGATAATACATTGTCTCTTCTTCCACATCTTCTACTTTATCACTAATGCGATCTATCATCACAAAATACTGATCTACCGCAGCATCTAAAATTTTATACATTAAATAGTCTGCCTTGCGCTGTCTAATGGTGCCTTTGCTAGTTCGAATGCGGTGTTTTATTTCCTCGAACAACGGACTCGGGGTTTCTTGAAAGGTCAATAAAAAGTTATGTCCGAGAATCAAACTAATTTGTTCGGTTTCAATTTCGGAAGCATCTTTAGTCACAAAAATATTTTTGAAGGTAACGAACAAATAATTTTCAAATTCCTCAATCTTGGTGCGCTGTTGGGTGTTTAATATATCTTCTTGAATGAGGGGATGAATTTTAAAAGATTCGCAAACTTCCTGCACCAATTCTGCTTGGTGTATACCCGTAACTGAAATCCAAGTAACTGTATCTTGCGATTTGTAATGCTCGCATTGGGCAACATGCTGAAGGATCTGTTCTTCTACAATAGTTTCATCGTAATTGATAACATCCAATGTTACTTCACCGGTTCTTTCTTTGCCCACATATACCATGGTTTCTGGCGGCAATCCCGACTTGGCAGAAAGGGTATTCGGTGTTTTTTTGCGGAGAGGGATTTTGAATTTTGACATGGGGTTTGACTTAACAAATGTATATATTTTATTGAAGCAAATGATTAAATGGTCACCAAGCCTCAACATATTATGCCATTCAATTGCTACAAAGATCTTATTCGAAATAACATTCAATGGCGCTTAATTAAACAGTGATGGCAACTAGATGTGGCTATAACTATTTCTAAAATTGTATTCACAAAACAAGAATTATGCAAGTTTTTTTAACAATTGTGTAAACCTTCAAAGCCAATTTTAGCTGTTATTTGCTCAAAATAATATCATTTATGTCATTAATAAACATTCTAGTCACACTTGTCATTGTAGGTATTTTGCTGTGGTTAGTGAATACCTTCATACCAATGGATGGCAAGATTAAAAAAATCTTAAACATTGTAGTTGTTGTGGCCGTGCTGATATGGTTACTGAGAGCAATTGGCGTGCTGAATTCTTTTAGTAACATACATTTATAAATGAACCTTTTAACAAAAATACGCTACAAATGAATGTAAAAAGAATCTTCGGTGTACTGTTAACAGTACTAGGAATCATTGGGCTAATATATGCCGCTGTGATGTTTGTGAACCATGGCAATGGCAACCAAAATATTAAATCGCTTATTACCTATGGGTCTTTAGGCGTGGTGTTTTTTATTTCAGGTATTGGATTGGTAAAAGCTACCAAAGACGAAGCATAAAAGGGCTTTGCGATGGAGTAAGCCTAATTTTTAAATCCGTTGGACTAAGGCTTAAAAGCTTCTATCGCTTTTCTTACATTACCCGATTTTAATAACAATGCTTTGGCATCCTCATAAGTTTGGTGGGTTTGTTCCATCACCATTCTGGTGCCTCTGTCAATCAGTTTATCATTGCTCAATTGCATATCTACCATTTTACTGCCTTGCACCCGGCCTAATCTTATCATGGTTGTTGTTGTAATCATATTCAATACCATTTTTTGTGCGGTGCCTGCTTTCATGCGTGTACTGCCTGTAACTATTTCTGGACCAACAATCACTTCAATAGGATAATCAGCATTCGCACTTATCACAGTTTGACTGTTGCAACAGATACTTGCGGTTAAAATTCTATTTGTGCGACACGTTTTCAGTCCACCCAAAACATAGGGTGTAGTACCCGAGGCCGATAGACCTAAAACAACATCATCCGCATTTATTTTATGCATTTGTAAATCGAGCCAAGCTTGTTGGGTATTGTCTTCGGCAAATTCTACTGCCTTGCGAATGGCCATATCGCCACCAGCTATAATGCCATTAACCAAACCAAATGGCACTCCGAAGGTTGGAGGGCATTCACTGGCATCCACAATGCCTAAACGCCCGCTAGTGCCTGCGCCTATATAAAACAAACGGCCGCCTTTTTCCATTTTATCTACCAAGGCTTTTATAAAATTTTCGATAGAAGGTAATACTGCTTGCACGGCCAAGGCCACTTTTTGGTCCTCGTTATTAATGGCCGTTAGAATATCACCTACCGATAATTCGGAAAGTTCAGGATAAAGCGAATCTTGTTCAGTTGTAGAGATCATCTTAGTTTAAAAATACGGGTCGGATTAAAATATGAAAGTTAATCCACCTAATATATTGAATCCATAAACAGGGTAATTGTACCAGCGTTGGTAGCGACTGCTCATTAGGTTATTGGCTTGTACAAATAGCGATAATTTAGGACGGAAACGAAAGTCGATACCTGTTGAAATATCATAGAATGCTTTGATTTGTCCACGGCTATAACTGTTCTCTAATACCCCTGTTCTTTGTGGTTGCATGCTCATGGCAACTACATCAAAGTGCGGGTAAATTTTGTTGTTAATATTAAAGCTCATGTTTAATTTACCTTCTATGGTTGGCAACTGCCAAGCTTCTGCCTGACTAGAGGTATTGTAATTGTAGAAATTACCAATTAAGCCAATACGCGCCTTTTCACTAAAGCTGTAATTTAAAGCAGCACTAAATTTTAGAATGCTTAAGTTTTCCACCACCATGCCAAATGAATTCAAGGAATCTCTTTTACTAATGAACAATGGCATGCCTGCAACATCAGAGTAATTTATTTCGAAAGAGGCATCCATACTAGAACCAATTTTCCCATTGATACCAGCAAATACTTTAACGGTTTCATATTGATTGGTTAGGTTGTAAGTTGAAGTAAATTGATTGGCTTGTATGATTGATTTTAAACTTTGTTTGCGGTAACGGCCATCGATACCGCCATATAAATTAGCAACACCTTCTATTAAGGGATAGGTAGCTTTTACAAAAAGGTTTGGTTTTACTTGGGCGCTGTCGTTGCCATCGAATAGGATGGTTGAATTAAAACCAACTGATAAATTGATGACATCGTATTTGAAATCGTAACGGGGATCAAGTTGTATAAAGAAACGATTGCGACTCTTGCCACCTGGTAATTGCAAGGTGGTATAGTCAAGACCAATGGTTGCACTTAAAACACCATTCTCCATGTCGTTAAAGTCGCCAATATTGCCATATATTTTAGATAAGAGTGCATAGTCGGCTTCTTTGGCACCACCGATTTGAAAATTGTAGTAGTTAAAAGCCGTGCGGTGTTTTACTTTAGAGTTTTTACTCGGAGTGCTGTTAAAATAGGCCTTGGCTTCGAAGTTTTGAATGTTGCGGGCCATTTTGTTTTTCAAACCCTGATTACTATCTAAATTAATACTATCGACAAATCCATAATAGTTGTATTTGTTGTTCTTGTAATTAACCTCTAGTCCAAATTCACCACTGGTGGTGTAAGTGGCCATATACGCTTTTAAGGCATGGTCGGTAAAATCGGCCAATGATCGATTGAGGTTGGAGTTTGTTTGTAAAAAGCGGTACTGCATGCCATAGCTGTATTGGTTACTTTGTTTATTGTTTAAATAAATCTCTGCTAAGGGTGTTCTTAGGTTACCGTATCCCAATTTTACAAAACTGGTAGGGAATATATTTTCTTCCTTTTTAAACAAATCAGCAGCAGGTATAGGATTCACTATTTTATCCGTTTTCGATTGTTTGGGCAGTATGGTATACGTGTAATTTGGGGCGCTTGGTGATGGTTTTTCAATCACTGGTACCGACTCGATTTTATTGGCCTCAATTAAAGTGGCTTTGTAAAACTGTCCTACTGTTACTTGTTTATTTGTTACCGTGTCTTTGCCTTTTTGAGCAAAAATGGTTGTAAAGCAAAGTAATGATATGATGATGATTATGATATAACGCATAGTACGATACTACAAAGAACGCAAAAAATCAAATAGTATTGCTTGCTTAACTATCCACAGATGGGGATATTGTGTTTAAGTCTGTTTGGAATACTTGGAATCAGGGTTGGATCTATGTTTAAATGGCTTGTTTATCGCTGCTGTCCACTTTGTAATTTAGGTGGTTAGTTGTGCTCAATTTCATTCGTTTTTTTAGTTTAAAAGCACTTGATAATTTAATGCGATTCTATTTGAAAATCGCAGGCTTGCCAAAATTGATATTAAAACCATGGAAATGCCGAATAATATTATGGATAAATAAACCAGTTAAGTTTGTTCTGCTTTTGATTATACTTAAGTCCAATCCTACGAATATAAGATCGTACGATGAGTAAAGGATCGCACAATTTGCTAATAAATATTTGGGACTAAACTAGAGTTGGAATTGGCATTACTTTCCAAAGAAATGATGTTCCGCATATTTGTCAAATTTGGTCCGGTCGCGAAATTTTTTTGGATGCAAAACTATGCCCGATTTATCGGTATCCAACAAAGCACTCAAAGGGTTTATTTTGTCAACCTTATGCACTGCTTGTCTAGCCTCCATCACATGATCACTCAGGTCGATTTCATACGGCAAATAATTGTTTAATTGCTTAAAACCATAATTATTTTTGAAATGAAAAGCATAAGCGTGAATATCCGTCATGAAAGGATAGAGAAAATAAGTTAACGAATCTACTTTTTGCCAATTATCTGCTTCATAGTTTAACTCTTGCATTGGGCAAACAGGGGGTAAATCAAAGTTAAGCAAACTAAACAAAGGTCGGTGTACAGGTTGCTCTATAATTTTACTTCGACCATCATCAATCAGTATCAAAATAATTTCGGCTTGTATGCCACGGGGTTTGCCTGGCCGACTTAATATTTCGGCCGGATAGGTAATTAGACCTGTTTCATAGACCGCGTATAACTGTTTGGCTAACAATAAATCGGCTTGGGAAGCTAGCATGCTGTCGATTCCAGCAATAACAATTATTTTTTTGGCTTGAAGCATGGCATCATACTCTTCAGTTGAATGCAAAGCACAGAAAAAATTGCCTGTGTTAGCTAAGGTGAACTTGGCGCCAACGACAATAGCATCTGCTTTTTCAGGCATGGGAGGCACTTGAATCTTTCCAGTACTTACTAATTTTTTTACAGCATTGTGTTGTAAAAAACGCACATTTGAATAGGGTTGCAAATGTTTGTTCATGTATTCTATGGCCTTGGTAGCATCCGGTGCCCAAAGAATGTTTGCATCTGTTTTTTTAACGTTTGTTTCGAATTCAAACAGCAATTTATCGAGATTTTCCGCCACTTTCCAACGCAGGTAGGTTAAGCGTTTTTTAGCTAAATCAATGTCACTTATTTTTGCAAGCGTTGTGCGCAGTTGTGAAATATAAAGTTGGTGCTGCTCGTAAAAATCCATGTGTTAAAATTGAATATTATCTATTAGTCGGACATTCTCCAAATAGGCTGCCAAAAGTACAATATTATGATTTGGTTCTTCCCAATTACTTGTCAACGCCAGTGTATCTGAATTAGCACTTTCGAGGTATTCAACCTCGATGTGGTGTTGATTTAAAAAATGAAGAGCTGCGCGCTTGGCACTGTTTAAATCTTCTTTTTTATAGTTGTGAGCAATGTGCTGCAAGGCTTGGTAAATATAACTTGCGGTAGCTTTTCCTGTTTCACTCAAACGCATATTGCGCGAACTTTTTGCTAAGCCAGTAAGCTCTCTTTCGGTGGCACAAAATTCTAAATGGATGTTTGGAAAATAAGTTTTGGTAAGCGCTTCTATCACCTTGCACTGTTGGAAATCTTTTAAACCTAGGTACACCTTGTTGGGTTGTATGATGCTGAAAAAACGGTGCACCACTTGTACAACACCATCAAAATGACCAGGCCGTTTAGGCCCTTCGAGTACTTCGTTTAGTATACCTAAATTTAAATCAATATTTGGCAATCCTTCAGGATAAATATCTTGCACATTGGGGATGTATACCGCATGGCAACCGGCCGATTCCAAGAATGCAATATCCTCTGTAATAGTGATAGGGTATTTTTCAAAATCTATAGGATTGTTAAATTGTTTGGGATTAACAAAAATAGAAACCAGTGTTTTATCGGTTTGTTCTAACGCCTTTTTTAATAGCGAAATATGACCGCTATGCAAGGCCCCCATGGTAGGAACAAAGCCAATGGTGTGTTGGTGGTCCTTTTCTAATTGCAACCATTCCAATAATTCTGTATGTGTTTTAAATATAAACAAAATGTAAGGTGCAAATTAAATCAATTGCACTTACATAATTTTCACGCAATTATTTAATTATACCAAATGTATACGATTCTGAACTACCAGCGTTGAATAGCGACACTGAATTTGCATTTATGAAAATAGAAAGTTTTGTTTTTGCTGTATGGTTTTTTACGAAGGAACTTGATGAAAAGTACCAAGTAAAGAATCGCTATAATCAAGATAAAGTTACGGAAATGCAAATTATTGCTTTATTATTTTTTGAGTTGAATATTGATGATCGCTTGTAGAGATTTTTATGATGTATAAACCATTTGGCAAATGTGATAAATCTAAAATGCTTTTTGCGTTTGCATTAGTGGTTTTGTAAATCAAATTACCAGTTGCATTATAAAGATCTATTTCTACTTCTCCTTTTAAAGGGTTTATGTAAATTGATAATTTTCCATTTGAAGGGTTTGGAAAAATTGTAACATAATTTTGAATTGAATTTTCTGTAATCGGTAAAGTTTGCTTGCTAAACTTATGAAAATACATATCGGTTTTACCATACGAGGTCATTTTGTATGAGTTTTTATCATCAAAATCGGCAGTGCCACTAAAATAACCACAACTGTATATATTATCCATATTGTCTAGGGCAATTGAGAGTCCGACATCTGATAAATTGCCACCCATTTTTTTAGCCCATTGAAATTTGCCAGTTGAATCAAGTTTAGAAATAAATATATCAAAATTAGTACCTGATGCGATAAGATTATAAATATTTGTCCCAGGATCAAAATCAGCAGTGTCTTGAAATACCCCAGTAGTGAATACATTGCCATTTTTATCTAAGGTCATTGCAAGAGCTTCGTCCTGAAAAATACTTCCCATTCTTTTCACCCATTTAAAATTTCCTGAAGAATTTAATTTTAAAATGAATATGTCTGCCGAGTTATTATCTCCAAATGCTTTGATTGAAAAAGTTCCCAAACTCGGATTAAAATCAACAGTTTCATTAAACGAACCCGCAATATATATGTTGCCAAAATCATCAACTGAAATGGTGTTTCCATTATCCATTCCAATGCCTCCAAAGCTTTTGGCCCAAATAAACTCTCCATTCGAGTCTAATTTTGATACAAAAATATCTTCCTCGCCATTAGACGTTTGATTAAAAATAGCATTTACGTCAGGGTCAAAATCTGTGGTCATGTTAAATCGACCTGTTGTATATACATTGCCAGCCATATCTGTGGCAATAGATGCGCCTGATTCATTATCTCCCATGCCGCTAAATTGTTTAGCCCATAAAAAATTCCCATTGTTGTTTAATTTTAAAATAAAAATATCACTTCCTTTTGCAGTTAATTCATAGATGCCGCCATTTGGATCAAAATCTACAGTAGAATTAAAAAATCCTGTTAAAAAAATATTACTACTATTGTCAACTGAAATAGAGTTGCTCCAATCTGATGTGATTCCTCCAATACTTTTAGCCCAAATAAAATTACCTGATGGGTCTAATTTAGAAATGAAGATATCATCTGGGCCATTTGATGTCAGATTAAAAATACCAGTACTAGGGTCAAAATCAGATTTGCCATTAAAGACACCCGTCAAATAGATGTTACCATCAGCATCTAAAGTGATTGAATTCCCATAATCATCTTCATTACCTCCCATTTGTTTAACCCATAAAAATTCACCATTGTGGGCGGTCTTTAAAAGGAAAATATCTCGAGTATATCTAAAACCTGAAACACTTAAAAATGTTTCCCCAACTCCAGGGTCAAAATCGACAGTGCCAGAAAATATTCCGAAAGTATAAGTGTTTCCGTATTTGTCAGTTTTAATCGAATTAGCGTAGGTTACTGAATCGGCATTACTACCTATATGTTTTGCCCATTCAAATTTTGGCGATTGGGCATCAACTAAAAATATTAGAACAAGACATACAAACAATGAAAATGCTTTCTTCATAATTAACTTTTAAACTTTTATGTGTTTACAAATTTAATTACTTATTGTTCAGTAATTTTAATCTATCTAATATTTAATTATTTTTTGAGTGAATATTTGATTGTTCGCAGTTGAAATTTTTACAATGTATAAGTCATTTGGCAAATGACTTAGGTCTATAGCGTTAATCGCATCTGTGCTTTTGGATTGATAGACTATGGTTCCAAGTGTATTGTAAATTTCGATGTTAACTTGTTTGTTTATATCCTTTAATTGTAATGAGAAATTGCCATTAGTCGGATTCGGGTAAATGGTACAGTTTTTATTAAAATCAATGCGATGAGTAATGGCACTTTTGTCTCCTAATTTTATGATAAAAATATCTGAAACCCCTTTTTTGATAACCGATAAATTATAAGCACCTGTATCTGGATCGCAGTCTATTTTGTAATCAAACTCACCACTTAAATAAAAATTATGTCTGTTGTCCATTCCAAAACCTAAGCCATCTTCGTCTCCATTGCCATTTATTTGTTGGCTCCATTGGTATTGTCCATACATATTGTATTTAATAATAAACAAGTCTTTTAAAATGGTGCTGGTGCTTTTATAGTCCGCTTTACCATCGGGATTGAAGTTGATATCCTTGTTAAAATTGCCAACACAATAGACATTACCTGTATCATCAATTATGCTAGCATTGCCTCGCATACTGTAGTCAACATTTATACCTCCTAATGTTTTTACCCATACCATTTCACCAAATGCATCTAACTTTAATAGGTAGAAATTATTAGATCCAAGTCCTGAGCGATTGGAACTGCTAGTGCCCGGATTAAAATCTACTATGCCTTTATAGCCCCCAGTTAACAGTATATTTTCATTTTGATCGGCGGTAATAGAAGGATAAAAATCTAAAAGGGTATCACCAAATGAGCGGGTCCATTTAAAATTTCCCGCAGTGTCGTGTTTCGAAACATAGTAGGCATTTCTACCTTTAGGAGCCAATATGTCATTGTTAATATCGGGATCAAAATCCATAGAATCGCTAAAGCTACCAGACACATATAAATTGCCAACTTGATCTAAACAAATATAATTATTGCCATCATCTTTTTTGCTGCCCATTGTTTTAACCCATATAAAATGGCCATCACTATTTAGTTTTAAAATATAGGCATCATACTTGCCAATTGAAATCCTGTTGTAATTAGAGGGTCCTGGATCAAAGTCTGTTTGACCATAAAAATAGCCAGTAGCATATAAATTGCCAATATTGTCGCATGCAATAGACTCACCTCTTATATACGAAGTACCAGTCAATTGCTTGGCCCACACGAAAGCACCAGAGGAAGATAATTTTAAAATAAAGCCATCATTTTTATCTTTAGTTGGTGTTAAAACATATTATGACTGTTACGAAGGTTGCACATATGGCTGGTACCACGGCTTACTAGCG
>JAQSCZ010000073.1 GCA_029945665.1 bacterium
ACAGGCTCACCCTTCATCCCTGACCAATTAAAATTTTTACGCATGCGTGGACCCAGCCCGCACTTTCGTCCTAAAATGCTGATTTTAATTTACAATTTCTCTCTTCGATTACTTCTTTTCAAATTTTTACCTCCCGATACCAATCGGGATGGACCCAGCCCGCACTTTCCTCCTAAAAATTCCATTTTTAGTTACAATTTATTTACTTCGATTTCATTTTTTTAAATTATTTACACAAGATTGGAACAAAATAGTGAAAGTAAGTTGAGTATACTTTCTTAACCCGAACTCACGTTAAATTAGTTGAATTTTTCTTGTCAGTTTATTTTCCTACGAATTATATTGGACGCACTTGCACAGTTTGTTAGCACTAATTTGAAAGTAAATGTGGTTACGGCATTAAACCTTTACATTTTTAATTCGTCTATTAAATGTATTTGATTTTTATAATACATGTATAAATAGGTAAAATAAATAATCTTATTCAGTTTAACTATAATAATGCGACTCAATTAAATCGTTAAATTTGCAACTTCCTGAAAATTTGGTGCAACAAATAAAATAAATGTCCTTACATAAAAATTCAATGTATATAAAAAATAGTTTACTCATTTCAAGTATAATTTTGCTAATAGCCTGTGGCAGTAATACTAAAAAGGAGTCAAGTAAAAGTAAATCTGGCGGTCCAATAACCATCGATGTATCGGTAGCTTCCTTGGTTGAATATTCTAATACCATAGAAGGCAACGGAACTGTTTTAGCGAACGAATTTGTTGAACTTAAACCGGAAGTCAATGGCCGTATTGTATTGCTCAATATCCAAGAAGGCAAGCAGGTGAGCGAAGGCACATTGTTAGTGAAATTGTTTGATGATGATTTACAAGCGCAATTGCGCAAATTGGAATCGCAAGTATTAATCGCTAAGCGGACAGAAAGTAGACTTAAAACATTGTTAGATGCAAATGGTCTAAATCAATCTGAATATGATTTGGCATTGAACCAACTGAATAATCTTTTGGCGGATATAGATTACACCAAAGCGCAAATAAGAAAAACAGAAATAAGAGCGCCATTTGGCGGAATCATTGGTTTGAGAGCCGTAAGTAAAGGCGCCTACGTTACACAACAGAATATTCTGGCAACCCTGCAACAAACAGGTACACTAAAAGTTGATTTTGTATTGCCAGAGAACTATTCGAATCAGCTGCAAACAGGTGAGCTTGTTAAGGTATTTGGTGACAATAAAAAGGAGTTTGTTGCAAAAGTAATTGCCATTGAACCACAGGTGAATACAAGCACACATAATATTAAAGTGCGCGCTTTTATTGTTGGTAATTCAACAGGACTTCAACCTGGGGCATTTGTAAAAATAAGCATAGATGAAGGCAAAAATAAAAAGGCTATTTTAGTGCCTACCAATTGTATTATACCTGATACAAGAAATAAAAAAATCGTTTTAATAAAGAACGGCAAAGCGAATTTTACAATTGTGGAAACAGGTTACAGAGGCGAGGATAAAATTGAAATTGTCTCGGGTGTTGCAGCTGGTGATACCTTTGCCATTAACGGTATATTGTTTTTAAAACCAGATGCCAAGGTTATCATTAGAAATATTAAATCTTAAATTATTGTAGCATGAATATTTCGGAATTTAGTATCAAGCGGCCGGTGTTTGCAATGGTTTGTAGCATTCTTATTTTAGTGTTTGGGGGTGTTGCCTATAAGTTTTTAAGTTTAAGAGAATATCCCGCCATTGACCCCCCTAATATTACTGTAAGAACCTCCTACACTGGTGCCAATTCTGATATTATAGAGAGTCAAATAACCGAGCCTATCGAAAAGGCTGTAAATGGTATTCAAGGGATTCGCACCATTACATCATCAAGTAATCAAGGGAGCAGCGTTGTAACCGTTGAGTTTAATCTGGATGTGAATTTAGATAATGCCGCCAGTGATGTAAGAGATAAAGTGAGTCAATCGCTTAGGCAGCTCCCAGCAGATATTGATGCACCTCCTGTGATTAGCAAAGCAGATGCGAGTGGTGATGTTGTCATTATTCTTTCAGTGCAAAGCAAGCAAAAGAGCATGATTGAACTAAGTGATTTTGCTGAAAATGTATTACAAGAAAAATTGCAAACGATTCCGGATGTTAGTGGAGTGAATGTTTTTGGGTTGCGCAAGTATGCCATGCGCTTGAATTATATGCCCGAAAAAATGAGTGCCTTTGGAATTACTGTGGCCGATATTAAAAGTACCCTTGATAAGGAAAATATTGATTTGCCAGGAGGTAAAGTTGCGGGAAATAATACAGAATTAGTGGTTAAAACTTTAGGGAAACTCACGACAGAAAATGATTTTAGACAACTGATATTAAGGGAAAATGCCGATGGTATTATCCGTTTGGGCGATGTGGCCGAAGTGCGCTTGGGTAGCGAGGTGGAAGAAGTTGGATTCAGGCTCAATGGTGCTAATGTTGTAGCCTGTGGTATTGCGCCACAACCAGGTGCAAATTTTATAAAAATATCTGACGAGTTTTATAAACGACTGGATCAAATTAAAAAACAAAAAGGATTCGAAGACATTGAGTTTACGGTTGTTTTAGACAATACAAAGAATGTGCGAAGAGCTTTAGAAGAGGTTGAGGAAACACTGGTTATCTCGCTGGTTTTAGTAGTTTTAGTAGTGTATTTTTTCTTTAGAAATTGGAGCATCGCTTTTCGGCCTTTAATCGATATTCCTGTTTCACTGGTAGGGGCTTTTTTTATCATGTACCTTGCTGGTTTTAGTATCAATGTATTAACCTTGCTGGGCATTGTTTTGGCAACAGGATTAGTGGTTGACGATGGCATAGTTGTAACCGAAAATATTTTTAGGAAACTCGAAGCAGGCATGCCTATAAAGCAAGCTGCTAGGGAAGGTTCGCGGGAGATTTTCTTTGCTGTAATTTCAACTTCCATCACATTGGCGGTAGTTTTCTTGCCAATTATATTTATTCAAGGATTTGTAGGGTCACTGTTTAAGGAATTCGGTATTGTAGTTGCCGGTGCAGTAATTATTTCGGCTTTTGTGTCTTTAACCTTAACCCCTGTTTTGAATGTTTTGATGAACCGCAAGAACAGCAAACCCTCATGGTTTTATCTCAAAACCGAACCTTTCTTTCAAGGCTTAGAAAATGGGTATAAAAAATTATTAGAAGGCTTCATGCGCATACGTTGGATGGCGTGGGTTATTGTTGGAGTATGTGCTAGTATTATTGTTTTGATATATGGTACACTGCAAACGGAATTAGCTCCTATCGAAGATAAGAGTCAGTTTCGTTTTAATATCACTGCCCCAGAGGGCACTTCCTTCGATTATATGGATAATTACGTATCTCAATTGGGCGATTTTTTCTATGATAGTATTCCCGATAGACAATTTGTATTTGCATCCACCAACAATTCATTTGCGGGCAATGGTTCTGTTAATAGCGCATTTGGAAGAGTTGTTTTATCAAATCCTAAGGAACGAAACATGACCCAAGATGAAATTGTAAATAAAACCAATGCGAGATTAAGTGAATTTAATGATGGGAGGGTTTTTCTCATTCAAGAGCAAACGATTAGCGTTGGATTTGGTGCCAGAGGTGCTTTGCCAGTGCAATTCGTTTTACAAAATCTCGCGTTTGATAAAATACAAGAAGTGTTGCCTAAATTTCTAACAGAAGCGCGTAAAAATCCAGTTTTTCAAGCAGTCGATGCGAATTTGAAATTCAATAAACCGGAGTTGCAGGTAAGCATCGATCGAATAAAAGCCAAGGATTTGGGTTTAAGTGTTCAAGATGTGGCGCAAACCTTACAATCGGCCCTTAGTGGCGGTCGCTTAGGTTATTTCTTGATGAATGGCAAACAATATCAAATTATTGGTCAGATGGCCAGAGAAAGTAGGGATGAACCCTCGGATTTAAACCAATATTTTGTACGAAATAATCGAGGTGAAAGTATACAATTAAGCGCAGTTGTTAATATTGTAGAAAGTAGCAATCCACCCCAATTATATCATTATAACCGTTTTAAATCGGCAACCATTTCAGCTTCACTTGCCCCTGGCAAAACAACAGGAGATGGCGTAAAAGCAATGCAAGAAATTGGAGATAAGTTATTAGACGAAAGTTTTACAACTTCATTGAGTGGGCCATCCCGCGATTTTGCAGAAAGTTCTTCGAATACCTCGTTTGCTTTTCTATTAGCCTTGGTGCTTATTTTCTTGGTTCTCTCTGCACAATTCGAAAGTTTTATCGATCCATTAACCATCATGATTACGGTGCCATTGGCATTGGCAGGTGCTTTGCTTTCACTTTGGATAACTGGCAATACTATCAATATTTTCTCTCAAATAGGAATGATTATGTTGATAGGATTGGTTACCAAAAATGGTATTTTAATCGTAGAATTTTCAAATAAAAAACGTGAAGAGGGTATTGAAAAAATGCAGGCTTTGATAGAAGCTTCCGTACAAAGGATGCGTCCAATTTTAATGACTAGTTTGGCTACTGCACTAGGCGCCTTACCAATTGCCTTGTCTTTAGGTGCCGCTTCTACCAGTAGAATTTCATTAGGCGTTGTAATAGTAGGCGGTATTATTTTCTCATTAATGCTTACCTTATTCGTTATTCCTGCTGTGTATTCCTATCTTTCTAAAAACAATAAATACAAGAACCATGAAGATTAAATTATTGATTTTACTATGGCTGAATGGCGCCATCATGATGGCGCAAACAAGTATAGGGTTGAGCAGTGCAATACAAACCGCGTTAGCAAATAATTTACAATTGCAAATAGCGCGTAATGATGCGCAAATAGCACATAATAACAACCATGCAGGCAATGCCGGAATGTTACCAAATGTATCGCTCAATGCGAGTGATAATCCTTCTCTAACGAATATCAATCAAAAGTATGTGAATGGCACTTCAATAGAACGCAAGAATGTATTTAGTAATACTTTAAGTGCGAATGTTTTGGGTACCTATGTCTTGTACGATGGTATGAAAATGTATGCCACGAAACACAAACTAGAAGCCTTGGATAGGGTTGGGAATACACAATTACAAGGACAAATTCAAAACACCATTAGCAGAGTAGTTATAAGCTATAGTAATATTATTAGGCAACAACAATACCTCGAAGTGGTGAAGCAATTGAATGAATTAAGTGAACAGCGTTTAGAAATTGTGAAAGCCCGTCAAATTGCAGGTGTGGCAAATAACACAGATGTTTATTTGGCGCAATTGGATTTAGAAACTAGGAAACAAAGTTTACTATCTCAGAAAGCGATTGTTAAAAATGCATACACAGATTTAAATTTGATACTAAATATTAAAGCAGACAGTGTATATCAAATTGAACCATTTGCTTTGCGTAGTTCACCTTTGCAAAAGGGCGAATTGGACTCTATGTTAATTCGCAATCCAGATTTAATGCTGGCGCATCACCAATTGGATATTGCAGAACAAACACAAAAGGAGATTTCAGCAGCGCAATCACCACTGTTGCGCTTAACAGGAGCCTATAATTATAACTTGACTCAAAGTCAAGCTGGCTTTGCTTTGTTAAATCAGAGCAATGGTCCGCAAGCTGGCATTAGTTTATCAGTTCCATTGTTTACAGGTAATGTCAATTCTCGAAATTATGCCAATGCCAAATTAAATGTACAAAGTAGCAAATGGCGCGAGGCCTTAACTTTACAAACTGTGCAAGCGAGCTATCAACAAACATGGGAGAATTACAGTACGGCGCTGGTTCAAATGCAATCTGATGAGTTAGCAATTGGCACCGCAAAGCAGTACATGGAATTAATGCAGTTGCGCTTTAAAAACGGTCAGAATACCATCATCGAATTAAAAGAAGCGCAGCGCAGTTATGAGGAAACCTATTACCGTTATATCAGCAATCAATACATAGCTAAATTGGCTGAAACACAATTGTTGGGATTAACAGGGCAATTGGTGAATTAACATTGCCATTAAGCAATGAGGTTTTTTAATTTACCTTGATAGGATTGCCAGTAATTGCGTTTGGATTTGTCGTTTAAGTAAGAGGCTTTTACTAATATTTCCGCCTTTTCCGAACCATTGGTTATCATTTTTAATGCAAGTTCAATTTGTTGGTTACTGATGCCAGCCAATTGCCCCAAGGTTTTGAATTGATGTAAAATTTTTCCTTTGTTTTTATTGGGCGTTAGTAAGCCATGGTCTAACGCAAAATCCTTGTCGGCAATATGTAAACGCGTATTGAGTAAATCATAGGCTGGACTCAAACGGTAATCACCCATGGGTGTTTCCAATAAAGAAAAGTTTTTAAAATGGGCATCCCCATTCGAATAAAGATAATTAAATAAAAGGAGTTTGAATAGTTTCGGGGCTTCGATTTTATAAGCAGGTAAATGTTTTTTCATTAATTCGGGCTTAATAGACATTTTATTGCACTTTATATGTACAAAATATTATTTTGGTCTTTAATTTAGATTAAAAGTGCATTTAGCTGCACTATTTATTTTAAATATTATAAATTATACCATCTCAGCTTTTAATTCCACTTGTGGATGTGCAAATAATTCAATGTTTTGACCATGCAACCACGCTTCTTCATTGTCTGGTGTTAGCACTACTGGCATGCGCTGTTTGGTGTTGTGAATTTCACGCATTAGTGCATTTGCTTCGGTGGTAATAATGGTAAAGGTTTGCAGTACCTCGCCTGTACTTTTATCTATCCATTCGCTCCACAAGCCTGCTAAACAAAACAAGTCGCTTTCGGGTAAGGTAATCAAATATTTTTGCTTCTTTTTGCCCTTTTCATCTAACCATTGATATTCATAAAAACCATTTACGATCACCAAGCAACGTCTGTCTAATACGGAACGAAAAGAGGGTTTCTCGCTCAAGGTTTCTATTTTTGCATTTAATGTATTTTTTTGAATGCTTTTGTCTTTCGCCCAAGAGGGAATTAGACCCCATTCTAAATCAATAATAGTATTGGATTGTGCCGATGTTACAACAGGTGTATTGGGATGCACAAATCCCAGTTGATTGCCCGGTTTGTACTTTTTTAAGTGCGCCTGACGGTTCATTCGTTTTTCTAAATTCGAAACACTGGTATCGACTTGTAATGAATAACACATACGCTTACTTAAAATACCAATATATTTGAAGGGCTTGCAACGGTAATGTATAATATTCTGTTGTTTGTATGGTGACAAAACCAGACCTACTAGAGGTATACGATCTGCCATAATTGTACCCAAGTTCAATGCTTAATTGCAATTGATTAATGGGTCTATAACTTATACCCACCAAAGGATTCAATGATCTGCGATTAGTGTAATAATTCGGAGAATAGCCTTGGCCTGCAAAACCACCCTGATAAGTTCCTTTGTATAAACTGCGAGAAAATGTTAAATCCATCCCAGTAAATACAGCCCATTTTCTCCATGGAAAATATTTAAGTATACCCAATTTAATCTCTGCCGCCTTTATACTGCCAATGCCTATAAAACAATCGTTGCAGATGGCCCCTAAATTATTTTTCTTCAACTCAAAGGCATTGATATTGGCCCTTAAATCAAATGCCTTAAAACTGCGTTTGTAAACAATTCCAAGAGGTGCAATAAAATAATTGGAAAACCGCTTATTGCTAATTAGCTCATTGAAACTTCTTTGGCCAGCTATGTTAAGACCCAATGCATTCTTATGGTCTGTTTGACCATTCACCTGCCAACTAATCAGTATGCCTAAAGCAACTAAATATTTTTTCATTTTATTATTCAAATTTTTTCTGACAATGAACCCCCAAAACTTTATAGCCATTGTTTAACCAAAACTTTAAGCCTTCGCTATTATTTAAATAGCAATTCAGTTCGGAAGCTTTACATCCATTTTGCTTGCCATACTCATTTATCCAATTGAGCAATTGTTGGCCTATTCCCTTGCCTCTGTATGCAGGTATTATTACCACGTTATCTGGTTCTATGTGTTTGCCAACATAGTATTTATTTAATAGCCACAATCCACTCATGCCTATCAGTGTTTCGCCATCATATACCCCTACACATTCATAATTGTGGTTGTTTGTCATCTCTTCAAGACGTTCGTTCAATAAAGCCTCCTCCATTTTAGGGGCCAATATTTTTAACAAAGGTATGATAGTAGAAATGTCCGCTTTTTTTATCAGTTTGAATTGATACATAATTGCCCCTTAACAAAACAAATGTAATTCAGAAAATACAATAAATTAAAAACTATTTATTGCCACCTTTTAAGGCGCCATTGGTCTTGTTCCTGTGGTGTTAAAAAAGTCCATGCAACAATGCGTATTGTTTTTTGACCTTGGGTCATTTCAATCGTGTGGGCTTCAACTACATTTACTTTTTTTAGTGTTTTATAAATAGCAGCTAACTTTTCTTTTTTAGATACCAAGGTTGTAAACCACATACATTGTTTAGCAATGTAAGCACTTTCATTAATCATGGTTTCAATAAAAACACTTTCGCCACCGGGGCACCACAATTCTTTGCTTTTGCCACCAAAGTTTAGTTGACTGTGTTTGGTTTTGCTCAAGCCTAAGTTTTTCCATTTGCGATTAGTGCCAGCCATAGCCTCTTCGGGCGAACTGTGAAAGGGTGGATTGCACATGGTTAAATCGAAAAAATCATCTTTCTGAACCACTTGTCTAAAGATACGCGCTGAAGCGACTTGCAAGCGACAGGTAATGCTCCCAACTAAATTCGGATTGTCATCAATTATTTTTCTAGCATTGCGAATAGCCATTGCATCTATGTCTGAGCCAACAAATTGCCAACCATAGGCAATGTGACCTAAAATAGGATAGATACAATTAGCACCAGTGCCAATGTCTAAAACTTTTATTTTTTTGCCTGTTGGAACAGTGAATCGACCATTCGTTTCTTCGGCCAATAAATCGGCTATATAGTGAATATAATCTGCTCTACCTGGTATTGGTGGACATAGATATTCGGCTGGCAAGTCCCAATGTGCAATGCCATACTCGAGCTTTAAAAGTGCTTTGTTCAACATTTTTACAGCATCTGCATTACTAAAATCTATCGTTGCCTCGCCAACAGGGTTGGCTATAATATATATTTTTAGCTCGGGACATGTATTTACCAAGGCCTCGAAATCATACCGCTTGCGGTGCAGATTTCGGGGATGTAAATCTGTTTTTATAGGAGCTACTTGTTTTTCTTTTTTTAACAAATCACGGTATTTTAATAGGTTAAAATTTTACCTTCGGTTCGCAGTAATTCTATTGCCTTATTCCAATTCGGAAGGGCATCTACAGTGATGGTAAGTGTTCTGATTTCTTTGGCCAATTGAGCACTAAGTTTCATCGCTTCCATGTGCGCTCCGCTGCGTGCAAAAGATTGCATGTCTTCCTTGTTTTCCCAAAGCGACATGGTGTAATGTGTGGTCCATAATCCCTTGCTCTTGAAGGCTATATTTTTAGTTGATTTCAATTGCTTAATTATTTGCAATGCATTGTAAGAAAGTGCAAAAAATTTAAATGGATTTTTAAGTTCAATCAATGTAATTACGGCAATCATTTGGTATTTTAATATTGAAATATTTTGTTGATTACTGTCCACCCAACTCAATTAAACGCATTCTCAGAATCGCTAATTCTGCCTTTATTTGCGCTTGTTCTATTTTCAATGTTTCCACTCTTTTGGTTGCTGCTTCAGCTTCTTTTCTTTTTAGCTCGGAATCTTGTTTATTTTCTACAATTGCAGTTTTTTGTTTTTCTGATTTAGCTTTCAACTTCTCGCTTTTAGCACGCAGTTGTTTTAGCTCCTTTACTCTACCAGCCTCATCGAAGGCATTAAGCTTGCCGTTGTTTGCAGAAACAATGATACTATCGGCTACAATTACATCTGTATACACCTTCATTTTCGATTTATTCTGAACAATTTCATTTTGCTCATTTGCAATTTTTTGGTTCAGTTTTTCTATCGTTTTGTCAATCTTTCGAACAACTTTTTTGTCATCGGCAGCTAAACTTTTTTTAGTGTTGTTCATTTCGATTTCAACTTTATAGTCTAGTATTTTATCTTCCGACTTGGCATTTGCTTTGGCCAAATTTTTATGTAATTTTCTATTGGCTTGTAAACTTTTGTTTTTAATTTCATTTTCCGATTTAATTAAACTCAAAGGAAAGGCATCAAAAGATTTTTGTTTACGCATAATGAGTGTGTCTGTTTCGCTTATTTCCGACTTATTGTCTTGCAATTTCGTTTCAGTTTTAGCTGCTTGTTTGTCATCTTTGCCAGCACCCTTTATATTGTTTTTAATGGCGTTTTCGGCTGTTTTTAAATCATCACTGCAGCGTTCTAATTTAGCCTCCATTAATTTTATTTGAAGTTTTAAACTATCGATATTGTTTTGCTTGCGAAAGGTTTTGTTTTTTTCTTGGATAGCATAACCGAGTTGCTGCATGCCGTTGGCTTCGGTTGGATTGGTGGCAGCATTTACAAAACCGGTACCCATATCTACAAATACAATTAAGCTTGTATCACTTGTATTAAATCGAGCATAGATATCAATGGGTTGTGCGCTAATATTAGGATAGGTAGCATTGTCAAAAAATAATTCACCAAAGGAAATAATGGTTGCATCTACCTTGGGGTCTTTGTCTGCAATAACTTTAGCCATCAGGTCGAAAGCAGTGCTTTGATCAACAGAATCTATGTGTATTTTAAGGCCATTTTGCATGCCTTTGCTCATGGCATAATTCAATTCTTTGAATTGGGCTTGTGATTGCGTTGCAATAAATGCCGATAGGATAAGTATAAATTTGTTCATTTTGATTCGCTTAACTGCTAATTAGGTGCAAATTTACCAAAAAATATAACAAACCAAGTCAATTACTTATAAAGCATGACTTGAATTACTACGAATAGAGAAGAAATTATTTCTGATCGAAGTCAACGAAAACTTCTTCGCTGGTTGGGTGCGACTGGCAAGTAAGGATGTAGCCTTTTTCTACTTCATCATCTTCCAATGAAAAGTTCATCTCCATTTCAACGGTTCCTTTGGTAACCTTAGCACGGCAGGTACAACAAACGCCCCCTTTACAAGCAAAAGGCAAATCAGCCCCTGCTTTTAATGCTGCATCTAAAATAGAATCACCACCAAATGGTAATTCAATGTTGTGTGTAATGCCATCTATTTTTACGGATACTTTTGATTTTTTTACACCGTCAGTTACTACTGATTCAGTAGGTTTAGCTTCATGCTTAATAGCGGCTTGAGTAGGTGTAGTAAATAATTCAAAATGAATATGCTTGCTATCGATGCCTTTGGCAATAGCTGTATCTTTTACAGCCATAATCATGTCTTCTGGACCGCATACAAATAGTTCATCGATGCTGCCTGTTTCAATCAATTTATTATTTAAAAATTCAGCACATTTATCGGTATTTATTCGGCCATTTAAAATAGGCACATCCACACTCTCGCGACTTAAAACATGAAATACTTGAAACTGACCGATGTGTCGGTTTTTGATGGCTTCTATTTCTTCCAAGAAAATAATAGAATGGGTATTTTTATTGCCATATACCAAAGTAAAAGTACTTTGTGGCTCGGTAGCCAAAGTTGTTTTTATAATGCTAAGAATTGGTGTTATACCGCTGCCTGCTGCAAAAGCAACATAGTGTTTTTTGTTGCTAACATTCAACTCTGTATAAAAATGACCGGTTGGTGTCATAACATCAATTACATCGCCAGCTTTTAGGTTGTTGTTTGCATAAGTTGAGAATAAACCATTTTCAACTTGTTTAATGGCCACACGCAATTCGCCATCCAAAGGGCTACTGCAAACTGAATAAGAACGTCTAACATCCTCGCCATCGAATAGTCTGCGTAGGGTAATCGATTGGCCCTGTTTATAGCTATAATCTGTACTTAAATCGGCAGGTATTTCGAAAGCAACTGATACGCATTCGGCAGTTTCTCTTCTGACGTCTTTTATTTTAAGGGAGTGAAATTTAGGTGTAGACATTATCTTTAAAGGGTGCAAATTTAATTTATTTTGTTGAATTTTGGTTGATCCTTTTTATGATTGTCGCTAGCTTTTGGTAGTAGCCACAAATTCAGATAATAAGGATTTAACACTAGCGCACCTTAGATCCGATTAAATCTCCATTCAACAAATAACAGTGTACTAGAATTTCCCTTAGCATTGTGTTTTAAAATTCTAAACCTATCATTTGTATAAATACAATCGATGCTTTAATGAAAGTTGTACAAGTTTTGGCAAGTATAGTTGTTGTAGGCTCCTTCTGCCATCGGCCCAATCAGAAATATAGGTTTAATTTTTTATAAATCTAAAACTTGAACCACTTCTAGCTTCGTTGCCAATGATATTGACAAAATATAGGCCTGCAGAAAGATGAGAAATATCGATGCTGCTTTCTCCCAATGAGAAGTCGATTGTTTTTGATAGAACAACATGACCCTGCATATCTATTATTTCTGCCATCGAATTCGAAGTGCCAGCATTCATTTTGATTGTAAGCTTGGTCTGTGCAGGGTTTGGATAGAAATCAAGTAGATTGATTTTGGGGGTAGAGCCAATGCTCACTGGATTCATTTTTAGCTTATAGAGTTCATAACCATCGTTACCAAAGTTAGCCGTAAAATACAATTCATTTTTAAATTCCTTGAAACCGCTCCAAGGCACATTGCTGATGCCAATTTTTAATGGGGATGCAACTGTCGATCCTGTTAGTCGTATTGAAAATGTGCCATTAGCAGTGCTGTCACTTACAAATAATTCGACGCCTGTACTATCTGTTTCGGCTTTAAATACCACCCAATTTTTATAGACAGTGAGCGATTGTGGCGATGAGCTTGCATTGCCTGTTCGGATATTTTTTACCAATAAAGTTCCACTCGCAGTGCCGTCACTTTTCCATAGTTCGCTTCCATAGGTAGCAGTGTATGCTGAGAAGAATAAAGTGTTTTGAGCAATTACCATATTCGAAGCAATTGAACCATCTATTCCAGTATTAATATCTTTCACTAGAGCCGTTCCTGTTGGAGTGCCATCGCTGCTCCACAACTCGGTGCCAGTGGTGCCATTGTCGGCACCAAAATACAGTTTGCCATTAAAAATAATAGGGGTAGGAAAAGTATTGGAACTACCAGTGCCAGGGTTAATGTCTTTAACCAATTTTGTTCCTGCACTTGTGCCATCGCTTTCCCATAATTCTTCACCTTCTGCAGCAGTTGTTGCAAAAAAATAGAGTTTGTTATTAAACAATACAAAATTTCTTGGACTGGCATCTGCGCCTCCTGTATTAATATCTTTTAAAATCACCGTCCCAGTATCGGTGCCATCGGTGCTCCATAGCTCGCGACCCTCTGTACCTGATGCGGTAAAATAAAGTCTGTTGTTATATATCAATTGAGCAACAGGACTAGCATCGCTATTGCCTGCAGCGATGCTTTTAAAAAGTTTAGTGCCTGCAGCCGATCCATCGGATACCCATAATTCGCTTCCGTTGTTCAGTGATTTGGCAGTGAAAAATAATTTACCTGCAAAAACCATAAAGTTAGAAGGGTTGCCATTATTCGCACCTGTGTAAATATCTTTTAATAATTTGGTGCCGCTAGCAGTGCCATTGGAGTACCATAACTCTACCCCAGTAGTGCCACCATCGTAGGCTGCAAAAAAGAGCGTACCATTGTAATTCACTGGATAGCCAGGGCCCGAACTACTCCCACCTGGATTCATGTCTTTAATAAGCGCGATATTACCCATTATGCCACTGGTGGCCCACAATTCAGAGCCCACATTGCCATCATTGGCATCCATAAAAAGTTTGTTATTGAATTCAATTAACCAGCTGGGGCGACCACCCAAATTACTGACATTATTGATATCGGCTACCAAGCTTATTTTTTGCGATTTAACAGCAGTAAATATTAGAATAAAAAAGAAGGCCAATATTATTTTTTTCATACCGCAAATTATTGATAATTGTTGGATTAAAAAAGTGAACCGTTGTGAAGGCTGTTTCTTGATCTTACTTCTAGTATTTAAAATAAAAAAAAACATACCGGGCGGTATGTTTTTGGGGATTGATTGATGTTGGTGTTTGTGGAGTTAAAGTTTTGCAGATTTGCGATGGGCGGGATTGTTACCACTAAACTTCATCCGCCTAAGGTGGACTGACCTTTCGTCTACCACAAATGTGTCTGCGAAGCACGAATTGAAAATCAGCATAGCTAAACCCCGCCTTTTGGGTAGGTGCTGTTACTAGCTGGTGTTCTTTCTGTCCTTGCTCTGTTGTCCATTTTTTACTGCTGGCTCGTTGCGTTGGTTTGGTGGCACTTTTGGATTTTTTTGTGTTGGTTTGTGCTGTTGCAAAAAATACAAATGTGCCACCAAAAGTGTTGGCTTATGTCAATATTATTTTGTCATTAAAGTTTAGTAATTTATTTGTCGGTGCAATAGCAAGTTTTAATGAATTTAGTTTGATTTCACTTTTAAATATTTCAGTTTCAAATGTCGAAATATTACTAACAAGTGTGTTTGAAAGTGTGCTAATATTCTCGCAGATTCTTAATGCAGGATTTTCTTCTTTTAAGTCAAACACTCGGTAAACATGATAGTTTGCGGATTGCTTAATAAATGACATTTCATTTTTACTAAAAATCATTGCTTGCTCAAAAGTGTAAGAAGTCGTCTTTACATCCTTATAAATTAAATCTCCTCCATTTGTGTTGATTTCAAAGTCATAAGGATAACCAGTTTCTTTGGTTTGATTTATCCATTTGTAGTTTGAAATTTGTTTTTTAAACTTTAGTTTCTCAAGATATATTGCAATTAACTCTTCACCTTTTTTTCCAGTTATTGCAAAATTCAACTTCGCCTTTTCAATGTCAAAGAACCTTGGCTTTATAAGTTTTATTGGCACTTCGTCTGTTTGTGCAATAAGTTCTAATTCCTGTAAAAATTCAATACTGCTATTCTCTGTTTTTGTTTCGAGATATTTTAAAATTGGAACGAAATTGCTATCGGTATTTTCAATTCTTCCACTATTACTAAAAGTTGGAATTAAAGCAAGAATTTCATTATATTCATTTGAGTTTTGTCTGAAAAGATAAAAAACAAGTTCAGTATTTTGCAAACCAAACCAAAGTAAATACCAGTTTTCATTAAGGTATGTAGATTTAACAATTTCATGTATTTCACCTACAACTGAATTAGTTTTTACACCATCAACTTCTAATTCAGTATTATCGCCTTTTCTGATTTTTGGACTTCTAAAACTGCCATCCGGGTTTTCAATATAATTTAATAGGCAAACTAATTCTTTAGCTTTATTTTGATATATTAATTTAGCGGATGATGTTTTGTGGGTTTCATTTATAAACTCTAATGTATCGGCAAATAACCCAATGTGTGTTTGGTGGCTTGTCCCAGTTCCTAAATCAGCTTCAGATAATTTTTTATATCCAATTTTACTTTGTCTATTTATTTCAAAGAATGTTCTCATATTAATTCAAGGATTTTATTTTTAACTATTAGATAATATAAAATTGCATAAACTGTATTAACGCTTACAGCGTTACCCGCTTGCCTGTATAATTGATGATTGCTTATTCCAGCGCTCTGTGCATTTTGATAAAAAACCTCATGAAAGCCTTGTAAATTAAATGCTTCTTTTGGTGTTAATTTCCTTATATTATGAGTTGCAAGTTCTTGTTTTGAAAAGCTACTTGTTTTATATTTCAATGGGTTTTCAGACATCAAAAATTCATCACTGTAATAATTGTCTTGACAAGCTCTGTGCATTTTAACCATTGTTGCCGTCAAAGGTCTTGCAATTAATTGATTTATTTCTGAATTTGAAACAAAGGTCTTTGAACCATTCGCTAAAATGGTTGGTTTTAGTCTTTCTGATAAATAATATTTCGTTTCTGCATTTCTCTCTAAAATATCAAGTACGTTTTTTTGCCTTAAAATTGAACATTCACCATTTAATGGAGCAAAGCTATTTATTACTGCTGCTTGTGAAAAGTGAAAAGGGAATGTCAATTCAACCCTTGATGCAAAAATAAAAACTCTATTTCTTGTTTGTGCTAAATTAAAGTTCGATGTGTTAAATATATCAAAGTAAACATAAGGGTAACCACACTCTTTTAATGCTCTAATAATTTCTTTAAATGTGTTACCTTTATTATGAGTTTTTAAATTTTTTACATTTTCAAGTAATACAAATGGCGGTTTTTTAATATTAAGAATATCAGTAATTCTATAAAAAACATCTCCTCTTTTATCTTCAAATCCTTTTTGTTGTCCCATCATACTAAATGATTGACAAGGAAAGCCGCCTGTTAGAATATTAAAGTCTTTAAGAGCTTCAATATTTTTTTTATCAGAAGTGAATTTTACAATATCGCCAATTTCAACTTCATTTACTGTATTGAAATTTGCTTTATATGTTCTTGTTGCATAAGGGTCAATTTCTGAAAATCCAACACAATTATTTTTGATAGAAAAGTCGTTTCCTAACAATTCGATTGCCTGACGAAATCCACCAATACCTGCGAATAGTTCTAAATGATTTAGCATAGATCATAACTATCCGAAAGTCTGAATAAATAAAAAAATACGGAAAAGAACTCAAAC
>JAQSCZ010000074.1 GCA_029945665.1 bacterium
ACGGCAGGTGATCTTTTTACATGTAAAAAGCTTCCCTTGTGATATAAAAAAAAATTGCATCCCAAAAAACCAATGTCTGTCAACGACGTATAATCTCCGATTCAATTGGAGTTATGCAGGCTATTGGTAGTTTCTACTGAATCCATCAAGTTTGATTTAAAAATCGATATTATCTTACAGGTCTTCATCCCAGCGGGATGGTATTTTGGTATGGCTCGATACTATCCTACCATGCCAAATTTCTTAGGAATTTGATGTTGGTTTTATCAGACTAGCTTCTCCCTCGTTAGTTTTAATTGCGTAACAATTACGATACTTAATACAATTAATAAAAACCATGAGGATATTTTGCCTAAACTTACCATTCGCCATCCTTCGTGTTGTGAGGCGTATTTCCATGCACCTAGGAAGGTGGCCATGTTCTCGCCTACCCAAATAAAAAATCCAATGCATAAAAATGCAAGTACTAAAGGCATTTGTCGTTGATGGCCATTGGTGGTAAAGAGCACCTTGGTGTTCCAAAAAACGGCGATTAATAGGGCGGTGATATACCAACGCAGATCGGGCCAATAATGTAAAGTAAAGAAATTGGCATAAATTAATAAGGAAACAAGCGAAGCTAAAAGTATGCCCGGCCAATGTATGATTTTAAGATCGAACCACCGCCACGCCTGACAGACATAACTGCCCACACTTGCATACATAAAACCACTGTACAATGGCACATTGAACACCTTGGTATATGCAAACTCGGGATATGACCATGAACCTTTGCTTACTTTGTAAATCTCCATTAACAAGCCAATAAAATGAAACATGGTAATAACTAGTAATTCTGTCTTTGATTCTAGTTTGGCAACAACCATAAAAGCCTGCATAAGCAAGCATGCAATAAGCAAAAAATCATAGCGGGGTAAGCCAGGTATCTGAATGAGTTTCGAAACAATTAAAGCTATAAAAATAAAGGCAGGAAATAGACAAGACAAAACTTCTTTAAATCCAAACGCAAAAAACTCTTTGAACCATTGGGCAGCCCTGGCATCAGTTGCCTGATGACGAAATTTTTGTTGGAAAAATGTAACTAGTTTATTGTTTAACATAACCTATTTAGTCAACTAGGTTGACCAATATACATGATTCTTCCATTCCATTTTTTATTAAATAATTTCGAATATCAGTGGCTGAAATATCGTTTAAAATAACATTACTTACTCTATGCATTTCGTTTGTTAAAGTACGTAGAATAATGCGTTCTTTGTGAAGGCTAATAGACTTTATATCAAAACAATTAATAGGCTTATTCATCCCAGAAAAATGCAAAGTATTTTGCGTTATAATTAGAACGCCGCCAGGCCAACTAAATATACCGTTAAAAAAAAGCAAAATCCCAATAAAGAAAAATATTACAATATAAGGCCCTAAATCATTGAATTGCCAATACGCAATACCATTGCCCACTAATATAAATATACCAAAGGAAATAGAAGTTGTTTTAAAATACGAATCGTTAATAGTTGGGTATAGCAAACAGTCCGCTTTTCCAGTTTTATATTGCCATTTTGCATAAAGTTTAAAACCCAAATAAGGGATCCACAATACAAATAAAATCATGCTAAGCAAATCACTTTTTATAAATATTGCGCCAGCGACAATAAGGATAAAAGTAATGACTTCTAAAATGGTTCTTAAATTAATCATATATCTTTACCTGATATTTTCAAACATATAGTATTGTAAATTTTTACACAACAATTAAAACTTACAATTCGATTAAGTAAAACCATTTGTTGTTAAAAACTGCATGCAAAATTTCAAATTGACTTAACCTCATCTATGGTTTCGACAATTAAAAATTGAAATAAAAGCACTCAAAAACAGGCACTCTCTTATTTCAAGGTTGATTCGTATGCAAGCTTCAACTGTCAATTTTTACTTCAGCCCAATACTTATTTGTGTTATCTTCTTATCTTTTGAATAGCCTATAACCAAAGCTGCGCCTGGCTGCGATGGATCTGACATACACATTAGTTCGCCCAAACACATTATATTTTTAATATTGGTATTGGCTTTAATCTGATCGGTAGTTGTGGCATCGCTAATGGTAAAATTGTCGATTTTCAATCCATTCTTTACTGCATCTATGGCTACTTTTTTATCGTTATCATAATGGAATGTAAAAGTTACAGCTTCAACAGAACCACTGCGACAGTCGAAAGCCAACCCTAAGGCATCGTAAATATAATGGCGGTCTTTGCCCGCAATTTTTTCAATTCTACTAGGTGTTCCAAGTGCTTTTATCAATTGCTCGACAGTTGTCTTTGCAGTTATGGTGTGGGCACCAATCTGAATGGTACTGCTTTTTGAATTAACACTTGAAGAATCGGTTTGGGCATTTAAAAATGCAGCGCTGCATAAAAGCAAAAAAGAGAAAATAATTTTTTTCATAAATGGTTGTGCCAAAATGGCCTTGCAATTTAATCAATAAATTTAGAAACAATGTGTTTCTTTAAAAAGATGTATAAGGAATAAATTGAGTCGCCTTATTGGCATCCGCATCGAATAATTTTTTCAAGTGAGTATCCAATACCGCTAATTCCCCTTTGGCTAATACAACAGTACCCGCATGCGTAATAGATGAATGGTTAACAAAAGCCCACTCATCATCATCTTCGTCTTGTAAACCATTATTCATTATAAATTCAATTACACCTTCCGGTTGCTCTTTATTCGGATAGTCGGTCATTAATCCAACAAAGGCTATGCTACCAATTGCCGATTTATAAAGTCCATAATCATACTGGTAATTAAAACTGCTGGTGCTTATATGAAATATTTCACGACCATATAAATTCCACAGTGTATACCTTCCCAAAAAATAAATAACAATAAAACTAAGCGCAAACAAAGGCAGAATCATTGATTTCACCGCTTCTGCTTCGGTATTGTAAAGCAAGACACCTACACCTATGATAGCGCACAATGTTGCCATTACAAGGATTGCCTTGCCTATGGGATTGGCATTTACTTTTGCAATAACATGCACCTCCTTACCAACTGTAATAATGGTGACTGTATTTTTCAAATTGATTTAACTGTGCTTTTTAAAAAAATTGCATCATATATCAAACCATTGCTTAGCTATAAATAAATCCATATTTGTAACAAAATAAAATGATAAAGCATCCAGCAAATGTTAAATACTGGAATGTCTGAACTTAAACGAGCATTTTAACAGGCTCTTCTAAATACTCTTTTAAAGTATTTAGGAATTTAGAACCTACCACGCCATCGACAATGCGGTGATCGCAACTTAAAGTCACTTTCATTACATTGGTTTTAGCTATTTCGCCCTTTACAATTCCAACAGTTTCTATAACCGCACCAACAGCAAGTATCGCTGCATCTGGTGGATTGATAATTCCTGTAAACTCTTCGATACCAAACATGCCTAAATTAGAAATTGTAAACGTATTGCCTGACCAATCGGTGGGTTGTAATTTTTTCTCTTTGGCTTTCGCATTGAATGCTTTAACCTCGGTACTGATTGTTGACAATGATTTTTGATCGGCAAATTTTACCACTGGCACCAATAAACCATCATCTACTGCCATGGCAACACCAATGTGAATGTGGTGATTGAAACGAATTTTTGTTCCCAACCAACTTGCATTCACCCAAGTATGTTTTCTTAAAGCCATTGAAGCCGCTTTAACAATCATATCGTTCACAGAAATTTTCACTTCGCCACTGGCATTCATTGCAGCTCGTGCTGTTAAAGCTTGGTCCATATTAATGGCCATGGTTAAGTAAAAATGTGGTGCGGTAAATTTGCTTTCAGCCAAACGTGCGGCAATTGTTTTGCGCATTTGTGAAACATTAATTTCATCGTAACTTTCTGTTCCGCTTATATAAACAGCGCCTGATGCTGCAGCGCTGGCTGCTGGCTTGTAATTTTCAATATCACTTTTAATAATTCGACCATTCTCACCACTGCCTGCAATGGCAGCAATGTCAATGCCTTTATCTTCCGCCAATTTTTTAGCCAAAGGCGAAGCTTTGATGCGGTTATCGCTATTTACTACTATTGGGGCTGTATTTACTGCGGCGGCTACTGGAGCAGAGACTGCTGCAGTTTCCTTAACCGGTTCAGCACTTGCTTGAGGAGCGGTTACGCCACCTGCCAGTAATGCTGAAAAATCTTCACCTTTTGCACCCACAATTGCAATCACTGAATCCACGGGAGCAGCGTCACCTTCGTTAATTGCGAAATGAAGGAGTGTTCCTTTTTCGTAATTTTCGAGATCCATTGTTGCTTTGTCAGTTTCAACTTCTGCAAGTATATCGCCATTTTTAATAGTATCACCTATCTTGTAATTCCATTTACGTACAACACCTTCGGTCATTGTATCGCTCATTTTGGGCATTTTTATCGCTACCGCCATAATTTCAAATTTATATTAAGTGCAAACCTAACTATAAACAAGCAAATGCGCAAAAGGTTATCAATTCTTTTTATAGATATTAATTGGACCGAATATTATGCCGTAATTTTGAAGTCATAATTTCATGAAAAAAATTGCAATAGCCATTCACGGAGGTGCTGGTACCATAGCCCCTCACCTACTTACCCCTGCCTTAGAAAAAGCCTATCTAGAAGGCTTAAACAATGCGCTTGATGCTGGCTATGCGGTTCTGAAAAACATAGGAAGCGCCACCGAAGCGGTTGCCAAAGCCGTTATGTCCTTAGAAGATCATCCACTTTTTAATGCAGGGAAAGGCGCAGTTTTCAATCACATAGGTGGACACGAAATGGATGCAGCCATTATGCAAGGTGTTGATTTAAAAGCTGGAGCAGCCTGCGGTGTACCTTCCATTAAAAATCCCATTCTATTGGCCAAAGCTATTATGGAACATAGCGAACACGTGATGATGGCCAGTGATGGCGCCTTAACATTTGCCAAACAACACGGCATCGCAATAGAAGATGATGCTTATTTTTACACAGAGCAGCGTTATAACCAATGGCAAGCTATTAAAGATTCAGAAAAATTTCAACTCGACCATACCGAAACAAATGGTGAAAAGAAATTTGGAACCGTAGGCGCTGTGGCACTCGACCAATTCGGCAACCTTGCTGCAGCTACAAGCACTGGTGGCATGACCAACAAGAAATACGGCCGCATTGGCGATTCTCCGGTTATTGGTGCAGGTACTTATGCAAACAATGCAACTTGTGCAGTCAGCTGTACAGGTCATGGAGAATTATTTTTGCGCAGCGTGGTCGCCTATGACATTAGTTGTTTAATGGCCTATAAAAATTTGACTTTAAAAGAAGCATGTGATTTAGTGGTTTATGATAAATTAGTAAAAATTGGCGGGGAAGGTGGCCTTGTTGCACTCGATCATTTTGGTAATATTGAAATGCCATTTAACAGCGAAGGCATGTACAGAGCTAAAATTAATTTAAATGGTGAAAGAGATGTTAAAATTTATAAATAATCTTTTTCTTACTATCTTTGTTAATCAAGTAAATCCATGAAAAATGCAATTCTAAAACTCGGGTCTATATTTTTTATATTTTACACAATAGTTTCAACTGCGGTAGCAAAGAATTATTACATCAAAATTAGCGGAAGTGATATTTTTAATGGTCAATCCGTTAACGGTGCTTGGGCCACTATTGCGAAAGTAAATGCCACGACTTTTTCTGCTGGTGATTCTGTTTTTTTTGAAGGCGGCAGAACTTTTACAGGCAATATTTATTTATCCCCTTCAAGCAAAGGTACTCCTAAAAATCCCATTGTAGTGAGTTCTTATGGCAGTGGTCGCGCCACGATTTTGGCTAGCAATGGCCATGGATTTCTAGCTTATAACAACAGTGGAATTGAAGTTCACAATTTAATTTTTATTGGATCTGGGGCTTCATCAAATACAGGCACAGGGGTCTACTTTTACATGGATGACACCACCAATATAAAGCGCAAACACATAGAAGTACACAATGTAGAAGCATCCGGATTTTATGCAGCAGGGATTCAAATTGGCAGCTATGCTAAAAACGGCAGTCGTAGTGGTTATGACAGCGTTAAAATTAATGCTTGTTACGCTCATCACAACGGCCTCTGCGGCATAAGCATGTATGGGAATTACAAGGTAACGGATACCGCTTATTCGCACAAAAATATATGGATCACGCGTTGTATTGCGGCTCATAACGATGGCGTTTTAGGTTACAGCACGCACAGTGGCAATGGCATTATTATCGGTCAGGCAGATACCTGTATTATGGAATATTGCGAGGCTTATGAGAATGGCAAAAACAATAACTACCCAGGTGGAGGACCAGCAGGAATTTGGGCATGGGATTCGCGTTCGGTGATGATACAATTCTGCTACTCGCACCACAACCGTTCTCAAACTGGCGATGGCGACGGATTTGATTTAGATGGTGGTGTTCAATATTCAACCATGCAATATAACTATGCTCATAATAATGATGGGCCTGGTTTTTTAATTGCACAATTTGCAGGTGCAAGAAAAATGAAGAACAATGTTGTGCGCTATAACATCAGCGAACGGGATGGCAAAGGATTAGGGATATTGGTATGGAGTGGCGACCCTCCTGGACAAATTACTGCACAAAAAATAGATGTATACAACAATACTGTTTTTGTTGACACCATTGGCAGCGCTTTTGCCAATGGCGCTATTGCGGTATTTAACAATTATGGCGCAATGAAAGACATACGAATTTGTAATAATATCTTTCTTACAAAAAACGGTGCTGTGACAGTTAACCTGCAAAAAACGCTTAATTTAAAATTTTATAACAACGCCTATTACGATTTTGGTCAAGGTACTAAATTCATTGATCGAGGCGCTACTTATTCATCGATGGTTGCATGGCGCGGAGGAACAGGCCAAGAGGTATACAATGGCAAAAGTGTGGGTTTTAAAAACGATCCATTACTTATCGATCCAGGAAATGCAGGAGCCATAGCCAATGTTGATTCATTAACAAGCATTGAAGCGTATCGCTACCAAGGCAGTTCAATCCATATTGGCAAAGGTATAATCATTGATACACTCATAGGTTTCAATAATTTAATACGGGATTTCTATAACGATACCATGGCTTTAAACAACCAATTTTCGCCAGGCGCGCATGAAATCGATTTGCCTAAAGCGCAATTTTCGGCGAGTAATACCTGTCAAGGGGCAATCACTAAATTTATTAATCGAAGTTTAAAAAGCCAGTCCTATTTTTGGCGTTTTGGCGACGGCACCACCAGCACAGCATTTTCTATCGACCACATGTACAATACCGTTGGAAAATACACGGTGACCCTGATTGTTTATGGTAAATTTGGGTATTCCGATTCCATTAAAAGGATCATTGAAATTTTGGAAACGCCAGTTGTCACTTTCTCTGCGGTGAATTCAATCTACTGCCAACAAACCGCTGTTGAATTTAACAATACCACCTTAGGCAATGTAAATTTCCTGTGGACCTTTGATGATAGCACTACCGATGTTAGAATAAATCCTACACATGTTTTTAAATACCCAGGCTATCACAAAGTCAAATTAAAAGCGACAAGTTTTTTAAATTGCAAAGACAGTTTAACGACCACTTATCAATTCTTCGCACGACCGAAAGCTGCGTTCTTTTTCAATGGCAATTGTCCAAAATCAAAAACTACTTTTAGCAACCAAAGTATTGGTGAATCATTTTATGATTGGCAATTTGGTGACACCTTTATCTCTGCACTTAAAAACCCTGTTCATACCTATAATTTTGCAGGCAATAAAACAGTCACTTTAATTGTATCTTCAAGTAATTTTTGCACTGATACCATTCAAAAAAACATTCTGATCAATTCTTTACCAGTAGCGAATTTTATGAGCTATGACCATTGCTTTGGGGATACGATTCCATTATTTAATAATAGCATCAATGACAGTAGTTATCTTTGGCTATTTGACGATGGTAATACCTCCAATTCTATTACCCCAAAATATAAATACACCAACGCTGGCAGTTATCAAATGGCGTTGTATTTGGTGAATAAAGCAGGTTGTAAAGACAGTATTTCAAAAGCCATTACTGTTAATGCCTTACCGAATGCACATTTCACCTTCAAGCACTTGAATGATAGTATTTATTTAATGGCGAGTGATACTACTTTGAACAATTATCATTGGTCGGTAGATTTAGTTGTTTTAAATCAAAACAAAGCAAAGTTAGGCTATCGATTGCCTACAAAAGGCATACATAAAATCAGGTTGCAAGCGACTAACATCAATGGTTGTAGGAGTGATAGTTCGGAGACAGTTGACAATACAGTTGGACTTTATACTATGTCTAAACTGAACCCGTTTTTAAACTTTTACCCCAATCCATTTAGCAGTGTTTTTACTTTAGATTATAGGCATAAGAATGCGGCAATGGCGTATATAAAAATACAAAATATAGAGGGTCAAAATTTATATAATTTTAGTTTAAGTACTGAATCAAATGGCGTGCTTAATTTTAAATTTGATTGTAATGAATATCCCTTATCTGATGGCGTTTATTTAGTTAATTTGTTGATTGATGGTGTCAGTTTAACCAAACAATTAATTCATCAAAAATAAGTTTTTAAAAAGCACTCAATCTATGTTGAAAGTATGAGGGCATTTTTAGTGTAGTCCTCACATAAGAATTATGCATGCAACCCAGTATATTCTGATGATCACAGTGGGGTCTAAACTCGATAACCCTGTGCGATTTTTCAAGAAAAAAAGTATCCTACAAAACATACTAATCGGTATGTTTACCCCACAACTAAAAAGTGTTTGAATATAAATAGCCGCCGATTTATCAGAGAATATTCAACCCACATGTCTTCTCAACCCTGAAAGGGTTGAATGCTCTTTAAGGGCCAAAGTAGCAGTTTGATTTCTTTATAATTAGTGGCCTTATAAGACTTTGTGGTTTATTTCTGTACTTTTTTGCATTACCCAAAAAAGTACCAAAAAAGTCTAGTCGCGACACGCATTTATTTTTCTTTGAAAAATTTTTTTTGGTTGCTATTTTTTTTATCACTGCGGGTGATCTTTTTTACAAGTAAAAAAGCTTCCCTTGTGATATTAAAAAAAATTACACCCCAAAAAACCAACGCCTGTCAACGACGTTTAATTTCCGAGTAAGTTTTTGGTTCGCTCTTCAATTTGTAGTTTCTAATAAATGTATGATGATTGATGCAACAATCCATATTGGCTCTAGGTCCTCATCCCGTAGGGATGAAATATCTATAAGGATAGGAACTAACGCACAAAACATATCCTATAGGGACTACATATATGTAACCTTGGTATTAACAACCACTGCTATCTTATCCCATAGGAATTCAATGTTTAAGACTAAACCATGCAATAGGTCTTTAGCAACCAATCAAAATAAATTGCGGATAATTTAAAATACATACTGCTTCAATTTGATCTTTCAATTCTCATATTGATAAAATCAAACCAATATCTTTTAATCTGTAACTCCATAACTGGTTTTTAAATTACTGATTTTTAACATGTTAATAGCAATACTCTTCAATAATACAAAATCGGCATACTTAGTGAATCAAAGTATCTAACAACCAACACTCCTATGAACAAGAAAATGTACCCTTACAGTGAATTACACGTTAAGGAAAACGACCATGTGAAAACCGTAATCTACCTTTCGATTATCTTTATTTTTTTAATGATAATTGTATTCTCGGCTTAAACCAATGATAACTTTTATTTTGGATTGATAGGAATTATTTTCCCTATCACAAACTCGAAATTTGTTATCTGCGCAGATAGGTTATTTTGAATAACTGTGCTCTCGTATGATTCGAAACGCAAACCTACCCAAAACGGCACCTTGGCATTATTGTGCTGGAACATGTATTTTGGAAAAAGCTGCCAATAGTTGCTAGACATCCTTCCATTTAAAGGACCATCTTTAGGAACACCTTTTAGATTAGTAGTTACATCTAACATTAAACGCTTGTATCTTAGGTTAGCGCCTATTACCCAACCATTGCCCTGCCCATTTTTTATATAGGTGCCTATCTGACTCAACATATAATGATTGACCGCTAAAAAAGTATGCTTGTTAAATTGCCATGCTGCTGCTACACCCCAATTCAAACGACCAATAGGCGCTATGTATCCTTTATCTGTAGTGGCTAAACCCAACTGCTCCCCTATCATACCTCCAATATAAAACTTCTTTTTTATATTAAACGAATAGTTCGCATACGGAAATCCGGGGGTTAACAGTCCTACTCCATATTGAGTAGGTGCAGCCGTATTTTGATTGATAGAAGTGGTGATACCACCGTAAGTACACAAGGCGTAAAATGGTGTAATTTCATTCAACCAAGCCTTCGACTTTGCTATGGTATCTTGCTGCGCTGATAAGTTAATTATGAAGGATATAAAGACAGCGGCAAAAAATAATTTCATGTTGGTATGCTTATTAATTTCTTTTTATTCATTGCTTAAAAATGTGCAATTCGATTGACACAAACCTAATTAAATAAAAGAGAAAACAAAATAATATTATATGAAGATTTCAATTGCTGCAACAAATGCCAAAGGGTTATCGGCATGCACCCAATGCCCTGCATTTGCAATAGTTACAAACTGTGCTTTCGGAAAATATTTGAGGATGTATGGCTTATCTTCCTCCTTCAAATAATGCGATTTTTCACCTAAAACAAACAGTGTTTCACCTTCATATACCGAAGTAAAATGCAATTCACCTATTATTTCATCGTATGCCTTTTTCAAAGCTGGTATATTTGATTTTATACTAAATGAACCGGCCTCATTGCGTTCGATGTTTTTAGCTAAAAATAATCGCACTCCCATGTCCGATTCATAAGCCATTAATGCTTCATCAATTTCTTTGCGTGTTGTAAATGCACTCCAATTAATTTCTTCGAAGGCTTTGAAATAAGCACCATGCCCCTGTTTATATCGCTTAGGTGCAATGTCTACTACTATGAGTTTCTTAATGCGTTCGGGGAATTGATTGGCAACCCATAAGGCCGTTTTTCCTCCCATGCTATGACCCAATAAAATAAACTTATCGATGTGCAAGTGGTTAGCGAGTTCGATAACATCTTCGGCCATTGCTTGGTAGCCACTTTCATCGTTATGCGGCGACTGGCCATGGTTGCGAGCATCGATGGTATAAACGGTATACTGCTCGGATAACTTTTTAGCAATATTGTGCCAATTGTCTAGCATTCCAAAGATGCCGTGTAATATAAAAATGGGTTCGCCTGTATTGCCGTATTGTTTGTAGAAAAGTTGCATGAAGTGCAAAGGTAAATTTTTATAAATTAGTTTGGTTTATTATAAATTTACATCAGGGTGTCATTTAAATTTTATGGCTGATAACGCACCAAATCAAAATAATTAGCTTCTATAATGTCCTTTCGTTTTACCGCTAATAAAATGCCTTGTTCATCACCAAAAATTTTCAAAATAGTTATATTACTACCGAAATCAATCTTTGTAAATCTACCATTGTTGAACAACTCTAAATAGTTTGAATCTTTCGCATATAACTGATCATTAAATGCAAATAGGTTGGTTCGCTCAAGTTTATCATCAACACAAACCAACTTTTCATCCTTTAGTTGATAAAGACATTTAGAATGGTAATTGCCTCTGTAACCAAAGTAAAAATAAGGATTCTTTTTGTTTTTAATGGTATAAATATCATTCCCTGTTTGAATCGAATAGTCACAACTACCGCCATTTCGCAAATAATCTCCTTCCAATTGTTTTGAGTCTATAATTGTTTTTTCAAAATTGGAATTGAGCAAACTCACATACAGCAAATCGCCTTTGGTATATGTAAAAAGCAAGTTGTCATTTGTGAATTCTTGTAGATCAAAATTCCACATTTTATCACTAATCAATTTCTTTTGATTATAGGTCATGTCCGAATTATAATCAGATTGTAAGCTTGCCATATTATATAGATTCCCTTGATAGCCTGACACCTCAGAATCATCTCCTTTAAACGAATAGCCGATAATTTTTTTATTTATCTTTAAAAGTTGGTCAGAATTATTCTCATCAATGACTTTTTTCATTACAGAAAAATCATTCTCACCTTTTTCAATTATCGAAGTACTTTCACCATTAACAATAAGACTTCCATCTATACTTAGGTATATTTTCGACCAATTATAATAAGCTATTGTGGCGGGCACATCCCATGTTTGCTTTTGTCCGTTTTCATACTTACACGACTTGCAAACCATTTGGTTATTTTGCTCTTCGGCATACAGTATTTTAATACTTTCCTTGTCTTGAACAATACCCGCAAATAAAGGAAGAACATTGTAATCCTCACTTTTAACAGTTGTTAAGTATTCCAAACCAACTTCTTTATAAATACTAGCGATAGACGAGTTCTTCTCAACCAGGTGTTCTTTCTTACAAGCATTCAAAACGATGACTGCTATGAGTGAAATTAATTTAAACTTTACTTGCATAATTGAAGGTAGAACGACAATTATTTCTATTTATTTTAAAACTAAATAAAAATGACTCATTTGTGACAGTTATCTCATAAAACTCATGGTTGCACAGTCGTCGCCAGTTAGCTTTGAAAAGCTAGAACCATGAACACCTTCTATCACTTTATCGCTATTTTTACCTGAACCAGAGCTACTCTTGTTTTTACCAATTTGCACATATTCAGAATTGATGAATTCTCCTGCATCATTTTTTACATCAACCTCATGCCTTTTACTATCTATAGTAACGTATAGCAGCATCGAATCACCGCAATGGGCTTCATAATTCAAGCGATTAATTTTGCCTTTGAATGCATTATCAATAAACAAATTTAAAGATTGAGGTTCGGTTGATTTTGAGGTGGTGTCCGAAAAATAAAAGCCAATTTTAGTGCGGGTGCCATCGTCTTTCTTATTACAAGAAGTTAATACCAAAATACCAGCAACTATTAAAAGGAATAAAGATTTTATCATCACTGTATAACGATAAGATTTAAAATATATTGTTCTGCTTAACTGAAAGCCTCTTCAATAATAGCTGCTTGCTCCTTGTCGTGTACTTTCTTAAACCCAGTGGCTGGACTTGCGCTGCTCTTTCTACCAATAAATTTCAATTGCATTGGCAATTCATATCGACAAAAATGCATCCAAACGCCCATGTTCTTTGGCTCCTCTTGAACCCAATAGAAATCTGCTTTTGAATAAGTATCATAAACTGCTTTCAATTGCTTTTCTGGCAAAGGGTACATCTGCTCCAAACGGATAATTGCGATATCATTTCGTTGATCACTTGTTTGCTTAGCCAATAATTCGTAATAAATTTTACCACTGCATATCAATACTTTTTTTACTTTTTTCGCATCAGCATAAGCATCGCCAATCACCTCTTGGAAAGTTCCTTGGGTAAAGCCTTCGACAGTGCTCGTACACATTGGATGGCGCAATAAACTTTTTGGAGTCATTGCTATCAAGGGCACTCTGAAAGTGCGCTTCAATTGTCGGCGAATGGCGTGGAAATAATTTGCTGGTGTTGTGCAATTAACCACTTGCATGTTATTATTTCCGCAAAGCTGCAAGAAACGTTCTAAACGCGCAGATGAGTGCTCGGGCCCTTGCCCTTCGTAACCATGCGGCATCATCATCATCAAACCACTATATTGCCCCCATTTGGTTCCAGCACTAGCAATAAACTGATCGATCATAATTTGGGCACCATTGCCAAAGTCACCAAACTGGGCTTCCCATATTGTTAAATGACTAGGGGTTGTTGTACTATACCCATATTCGAAACCAAGTTCGGCATATTCACTCAACAACGAATTGTAGACATAAAATCTTGGTTGTTTTTCGCTGATATGATTCAACGGCACATATTCAGCCTCAGAATCTTCCTTCTTAAGCAATGCATGTCGGTGACTGAAAGTGCCACGTTCAGAATCTTGACCCGCTAATCGCACGCCATGACCTTCGGATAACAAGGTAGCATAAGCCATTAATTCACCCATGGCCCAATCGTACTTATTCTCCTGAATCATTTTCAAACGGCCTTCATATATCTGTTGCACTTTTTTAATGGGCAAATTATCTGCTGGTATTTGATTAATTTTTTCAGCTAATTCTTTCCATTTAACAGCATCAAAACTAGTATTGGTGACTTGTTCAAAATCTTCTCTTTTAGGAAAATGAAAATCCTTCCACAAGTCTTCTATTTTCATTTTAGACAAGGGTGCCTTTTCTTGTTTTACATCATCCAATTTATCTTGCAATAATTGTTTAAAGTGAACCTCCATTTCTTCGGCAATGGCCGCATCAATTTCGCCGCGTTCAATTAGTTTTTGCTTGTATATTTCTCTTGGATTCGGATGCGTTGAAATTATTTTATAGAGCAATGGCTGTGTAAAACGTGGCTCATCACCTTCGTTATGCCCGTATTTTCTATAGCCTAACAAATCAATAAAAACATCGGTATTAAATTCATTGCGGTAAGCCATGGCCATTTTAATGGTATGCACAACTGCTTCCACATCATCTCCATTCACGTGAAAAACAGGACAATTGGTAGTTTTCGCTACATCTGTACAGTATATACTTGTTCTACTGTCGGTATAATTGGTTGTAAAACCTATTTGATTATTCGTAACAATGTGCATGGTTCCACCAATTTTATTGGCATCTAATCCGCTCATTTGAACCACTTCGTATACGATGCCTTGACCAGCAACAGCGGCATCTCCATGAATTAAGATGGCGCATATTTTATCTTGGTCGCCATTGTATACATGGTCGAGTTTAGCTCTCACCATTCCTTTAACCACAGGATTCACTGCCTCGAGGTGGGATGGATTGGGTGCTAGTTTAATTTTAACTTCTTTACCGTGCGGTGTAGGCACAACAGTACTGTATCCTAAATGGTATTTTACATCGCCTTCGAACTGGTCGTCTTGAAAGACTTTGCCTTCGAACTCACTAAAAATATCGGAATAGGTTTTGTTGAAAATATTGGCCAATACATTTAATCTTCCGCGGTGGGCCATACCCATTACAAACTCTTGAACACCAAGCTCTGCACCGTAATGAACCACAGAGTCGAGGGCAGGAATTAAACATTCTAAACCTTCTAACGAGAAACGCTTTTGACCAATAAATTTGGTATGAATAAAGTTTTCGAAAGCAGTGGCTTGGTTTAATTTATACAAACACTGTTTTTTCTCTTCGATGGTCAGGTTTGGCTGATTTTGTGTGGTCTCCATTAATTTACGCAACCACTCGATGCGAATGGGATCACCAATATGCAAATATTCAATGCCAATACTTTCGCAATATGTTTTTTTAAGTGCGGCGATTATTTCTTTAAGCGAGGCAACGCCTAAACCGATTTCAACACCTGCATTGAATTTTTTATCAAGGTCGGCCTCAGTCAGGTCAAAATTGACAATATCAAGTGTTGGGGTATATTGTCGGCGCTCTCTAACCGGATTGGTGTGAGTGAATAAATGTCCGCGTGTTCGGTAACCATTGATTAAATTGAGAACATTGATTTCTTTAAGGGCATCTTCGCTAATGGCTTCGCCACTGTTAAAGTTTTTACCAGAACCAAAATCGAAACCTTCGAAGAATTTTTGCCAACCGAAATCCACTGATTCCTTATCACTTTGGTAATGCTTGTATAAATCGTCTATATAATTGACATCGGCATTACTTAAATAAGAATTTTTAACCATAGGGTGATGAATGTAATAAAATGAGGTGCAAATTTAGGCAGAATTTGGCAATTAAAACAGAAAATTTAAGCGCATCTATAATTACATAAAAGCAGTTGTATCGGTATTAAATAACCCCGAAAGATTGCTTAAAGCTATCTGTAACTTATAGCCACAGATTATTTTTTTGAGAACAATGGCCATAGAAAAACCTTAGCCACAGATTCACAGATTTATTTTAGAGAATAAAAGTCACAGAAGAAAAGAAGCCACAGATTCACAGATTATTTTTTTGAGAACAATAGCCACAGAAGAAAAGTAGCCACAGATTCCACACAGATTATTTTTGAGAATAATAGCCATAGAAGAACCATAGCCACAGATTCACAGATTATTTTTTGGGAATAATAGCCACAGAAGGAAAGTAGCCACAGATTCACAGATTATATTTTAGAACAATCCTATTCGGTTTCAATAGTCTCCTGGTTTTAATCTGTGAATCTGTGGCTAAAAATTCAACCCTTTTGGGTTGCAGTTCCTAAAACATACCGTTCGGTATGTTTTTTTACTTCAAGCCACAGATTCCTTTAGACTTGTAGTTGTATATTTACAATATTAATTCCAAAGA
>JAQSCZ010000075.1 GCA_029945665.1 bacterium
AGTAAGCCGTGGTACCAGCCATATGTGCAACCTTCGTAACAGTCATATTAATTAATTACACAGGTTCTGAAAAAGAGGTTCACATACAATTTCTAATTAACGATAGTTTGATTAAGAGAAAAGATATGCGCTTAGATAAATTATTATTGGATAGTTTATATCTTACAGCTGCAAAAGGAAAGGATAGCATAAGCGCCACTTTTAGTATGAAACTGGACAATGGTTATTCAGATGGTGAAAAAAGAAATGTTCCAATATGGCCGAATAGCATTGTTATTTCTAACAGTCAGAATATCTACTTAAACAAAGATACTTTTATAAGAATTGGTATTCCGAAAGACGTTAAAAGTGCAAGGATATTGGTTCACAACAGTGAAGTAGAGCGCCTCTTGAACGAGATAGATGTATTAAAAAATTACAGTTATGGCTGTGTTGAGCAAACAACCTCAAAACTGCGTGCATTGTTGGCTGAAAAATCAATCAAGCAAACCTTAAACCTCCCTTTCGAAAACGACAAAATGATACGCAAAATGATACACCGATTAAGTACCCTGCGTGGCCCTGATGGCTTATGGTCGTGGTGGGGCAATGGCATTGATGACAATTGGCTAAGTGCTTATGTGATTCGCACATTAAACGAGGCCCGACTCGCAGGTTATGGCAACAATGCTTATATCAAAGGAGCAAACTACATGGAACGTATGATTCCAAGGCAAACAATAGACGAGCAACTATACACCATGAATATTTTAAAAGACATGGACCGAGAGGTAGATTATGACAGTATTTTAAAACATATTGACAGAACAAAATTGAATGTAAATAGTGCAATGTTATATACCCGCCTTTTACAAAAATTAGGCAAGCCTTATCAAATAAGTGATGTAACGCAGCACTTACAGTACAACCCTGGTGGTGGTATTTTCTTTGGTACGCGCACCTATAATTACAAAAATGATTTAGCTTCTACAACGCTTTTAGCCTACGATATATTAAGTCACAATGATACCGCGAAAGAATATTTGCCATATATCAAACAATTCTTTTATTCTTCGGGGTATCCTCGACATACATTTGCCTTGGCCGAAATGATAAATGCAGGCGCTAACGAGGCCATGAAGAAAAGCAAAACTGGAAATTCCATAACTGGGGATATAGTTATTAACGGTTATCGTTTAACAGCCAAAGATTTTCCATTTAAAAACAATTTGAAGCCAGGTGATACTTTAACCATACAACACAGAGGTGCTGCTGCCTATGCAACACTAATTACTTCAAAAGCAGAAACAGAGCCACAAGGCAATACGGATAATTTTAGTATTCGTTCTACTTTGAGTGGGCAGACCAATGATATTAAATTAAAGGCAGGTGTACCTATTACGATGGATATTACAGTAGAAGCTTTTAAATCGTTTGAGAATGTAATGCTAGAGATACCAATACCAGCGGGTTTTTCTTATTATACGAAGCCAGCTAGCACAGGTATAGAAACCTATAGAGAATATTTTTATAACAAGACATCCATTTTTTGCACCCAAATGAAGGCAGGTACTTATCATTTTACGATACAACTTATCCCTAAATTTACAGGCACTTTGCATCTACCGCCTGCAAAAGTAGAGTTGATGTATTATCCAGAAATATTTAATAATGAAGTGCCTAAAACTTTGATAGTGGAATAAATGATAAATGAAAATAAGTATTTCGAAAGCGATTTAATTAATTGTTCTCATGCTTTACAAAGACAGGTCTTTATTAAAAACATACCGATTGGTATGTTTTTAAATTGAGGCGGGATAAGTAATTATTCAAAAACTTTATTAGCACTTACTTTTTTTTCATTGCCTAAAAAAGTAACAAAAAAAGCTAGTCGCTGAAGCCGCTCTTATCTCCTTCGATTAATTTTTATGATCTCTACGGGTGATTTTTGCAAGTCCACTTGCAAAACTTCCCTTGAGATACTCAAAAAAATTTAATCTCAGTCAAACGACCTGCTTATGCGACGTCCTGCTTCGATAAAATTTACTTTTAAAGTCGATGTTTTGTAAAATCATTTTAATTTAAATTTTGGTGATGAATCTGCAATTACGGCCACGAAAAATATATTTATTGGAGGGGTTCTTTCTCGCGAGTTCATAAAAATACCTTTGGAGGATGAAAGTTGGAAATGGTTTCTTAAGAATCTGAAGAAGTAGGTTTTATTTCAATGACATTTAAGTTTAAAACAAGTGCTTAATGTTAAGTATTATTTTAACTTGAGTTCGGATTAAGGAAGTATATTCAAACTAAAATTAGTTATGTCATTATTTTGCTACTATTTTGTGTAAATAGTTTGAAAAGAGGTAATCGAAGTAACGAAATTGTAAACAAAATTAGCATTTTAGGACGACTCTGCGGGCTGGGTCCACGCATGCGTAAAAATTTCAATTGGTCAGGGATGAAGGGCGAGCCTGTGCGAGAAGACCAATAGAAATTTTCTATGCGTGGTGGGCTTTTATTCGCAAGCTCATGAGAGCGCCTTCGGCTAAGTTTGTCTCCTTTTTGCCCACACAAAAAGGAGAAGAAAATGAATATGATTAAAATACTTGAGAAATCATATTTAATTGATAAACTTAACCCGAACGTACATTATTTTATTATTCCAATAACATATTTAGTAATTCGCATCCTTTTAAGCAGCATTCTTAAAAAGTATTTGTAAATACCAAAATCATTGTTTAGGTTTGCTATTCAAGTAATTATAATTCATTTTTACTAAAATGTTGAAGGCAAAAATAATAAAACCAACGTACAGATGCACACAGGCTGAACTTTATCGGGCCAGTCAAATTGTGATTGTTCAATTGCATGAAAACTTAAAAGATTTCGCAAAATTCAAGTCGAAGTATACCACTGATTTTATTGAAAATTTACAGACGCATTTAGCCAATGCACAAGCATTGCCAGACTATCATAAAAGGAATCTTACAAATGATTCTGTTTACACACAATTAATAGAAGCCAACACGATAGGAACTTTGCAATGGCAAATATTAAAACGCTATATTATTGCAGCCTATCCACAAGCTGAATATGCGACACAGTTTAAAATGGCTGGTTTAAACTATTATACCAAGGCTTGTTTAAAACACTGGGATTCGAGTAGACAATTGTTATTGGCTGCACAAAACTATTTGAACCAAAATGGGGATTTGCTTAAAGCCAATGAGAATATGCCACCACATTTTCCAACTGTTTTTAATATTGCACATATTAACTTTTCCAAACAGCTCTTCAATTTTCAACAATCGGAGCAAAAGGCCAAACAGGTTGCCCTTCAAAAAATAGCAAATAACAATATGCTATTTGGACTTATTTCGGAGGTCTGTCATGATGGGCGACTTATATACCACAGCGATTTGGGCCGAAAAACGGCTTATACGATTTCAAAATTAATAGCAGACATAAAAAAGAATGCGAAGTTGGTGGCGCATGAAAATAAAAACATTGAAAAACATGCGATCAATGTCAATGATGTGAATTTTGGCAAGGCATCAAATTGGAACTCAAATAGGAATTCCTTATAATCAAATTCGTTTTAAAATCGGTTTTTTTTGACAAATAATTGTTATTAAAAACAACCATTGAAATATACAAAGAAATTCAAGCAATCGCCATTTTTGCGCGGGATTTTAATGACTTAAAAATGACAATTGAAAATTAAATAATCACATCAATCTGTAAAACAATATTTTAACTAATTTTATAGAATTAAAATATTTTAAAAATTGCGTAGTTCTACGCTTTTTTAATTCAACTTTTTCACTTTTGTTTGGTATAATCAAATTTCTAATTGAAAATACAATGAAATAAGTACCTAAAAATATTCCATTTACAACTTCAATTTGAAGGATTGAAAAATAATACATTACGCTCATGTTCAGAAAAAACAACCCTAAGAAAAGTATCCTATTAGTAAGAACCGATTTTTCAAACGAAACAGCTTGGAAAGACCTTTGTTGGGAATTACATTCTCCGCATCAAGATTTCGGTATTTTATCGGCTATTGATTTTTATAGTAACCCAGCCTTAGAAGGTATCAATGTTGAAGAATTGCCCTACAAACTTTCGAAGCAGTATCCACATTCCTTTATTTTTATTGCCGATAAAATGACCTTTGCACGCGAAGAGCAACCATTGCTTTGTGTCAGTTTAATTAATTGTGCTTGTAATTTCTTTAGAATATTACCATCCGAAATATGGAATGTCGAAAACAACTTATCTCTTACTGAAATGGCGTTTGAAGAAATTGCCAAGCAAATTAGCGATGATGGTGTGTATACAGGTGGTTAAACCCTATTTTTGATAGCTGTAGTGGCCAATAATGGTATAACTAAAAAGGCAATCTTCAACAACCTGCCCAGCACCAATATTGTGTATCATTTTATAGCGTTTTCCATCGCTCGTTTTGGTTTTCACTACTATACCAATATGGGTTACCGAACCCCCTAAATTCCAGCAAACAATATCTCCTGGCAAATAGTCTTTGGAGTCGCTGCTCTTTGGTTTGGTTGTACCCTTGCGTCCGAAGAAAGTCATTAGATTAGGGACTCTGCGGTGATCAATGTTTTTATCGGTGTGAGTCATGCCCCAAACTTTAGGATATAAACTGAAATGGGCTTGCATGTCTTCATGCACTTCCTTTTGCAAATCGACTCCCAATTTTCTATAGGCTCTAATGATAACATCCGTGCAAACACCCTTACCTGCAGGCACATCACCATTGGGATAGGGGATTTTGTAATAGGTAGGATCGTATACAACACTTTGTTTAGCTAATGTGATGGCCGAGTCGGCTAAGCGTCCAAAAAAGACAGATTCCGCTTTTATATTGGCAGATAAAAGCAGAAGAACTAAAAGGCCAATACGGAAGTTTTTCATCTTTGTGTGAATTTTACATTTTATAAATCATAAACTTAATTAAAGCAATAAAATTGTTTAACAGTTACAAAAAATTAATCCAAAATACTTTTTTAACAATGATTTAACATTAAACAAACACTTGATTAATTATTCTACTGTAAATTTGTTTTCATTAAAACAATGTATCATTTGAAATTTCATGGCTTGATATTTTTAATAGTATTATTAGTAGCCTGCAAGAAAAATCCAGTAGCCGCAAATACCATTAGTGGCGATGTTTGCGATACCTTACATGTGACCTATTCGGGCAAAGTAAAACCAATTCTGACTGCCAATTGTTATGGTTGTCATTCAAATGCCACAGCCAGTACCAATGGTGGTATTGATTTAGAAAACTTTGTAGAATTAAAAAATTACATGGACTTAAGATACCATTCGGACACTACCTATGGTTCGCAATTTTACAATATTTGCAACCAAACTTTTGGATCGAAAGCAATGCCCCCTTCCTATAAAATGAACACTTGCGAAATACGATCTATCAAGATTTGGATAGATGCAGGTGCATTGAATAATTAAGGTCTTAGTTGAACATTTGATGGCCATCTAAGATCGATCGATTAACCCATCATCCAAAGATTAAATCAAATACTGAGCGCCTATGGATTGAATAATCACAGAGAGTAATATCAAAATGAGAGCTATCGGTTTGATTAATTTTATTTTTGATACAAAAGGCCACATAAGCACTAGAATTAAAACCAAAAAGAATTGAAAGTCGAGTGTATAGCGGGCGCAAAATTGCACCCAACCTGTGCCCATTATTGAAAAAATAATTACGGCCATTAAAAACGCTGAGAGCATACTGCCTTTGACCATGGCAAATCTCGCAATTTCATGTTTGTCATTTTTATTTTTAAACCATAAAAACAAGGCAGGTATGATTAGAAAATAAAAGGGCGAACCCCACATAAAACCAAAACCTTCTGGATCTCTATTAATGAATGGAAATACACTAGTAAGTGTAGGCCAATGAAACACCTCAGTATAAAGATTGTGAGGAAAATAATGCAGGGAAAAATAGCCGAATTTTTTAAAGACGTTTGAAAAAAAGTCGCTCATTAAATGGTATTTCAAACCATTTTCGAAATAATTTCCAAAACGGGCATAATTATACCAAGCATTGGCAAGGCTAAAGCATAAAAAAGGCAAAATAAATATCCAATTTTGGAATACAAATTTTTTCACATTAAACTTCGCCTCCTTCGACCATTCTATGGCTATAAAAAAAGGCAAAGTCAGTACAAAATGATTGCGCGTATAGGCAGCGCAGGCAAAGAAAAACCCCGCAATTAATAATCGCGTATACTTTTTTTGGATAGCCATGAAACAATAGATGGCTAACAACAAAAAAGATTGGGCCATGATTTGAGAAACATACCAAACGGTGCCTTCCCTTGCCATGTAAAAATGGACCGTACCTAAACCCCAAAACAATCCTAACATGGCGACATGCTGCGTTTTAAGTGAACAATTATAGTGTCGATTAACAATCGAAATAATTTTCATTATCGACCAAACATTTAATGTTGCAAATAAACTATTGATGAAGGCATCGGGCAATTGGTTGCCAAAAACGGACACCAATGGCATATAAACCAATGCAGGAACAGGCGGCCAATAGATATAGTACAGATGATTGTATTGCACCAAATCTTCCCTCGAAGGTGTATCTCCCAAATTTAAGTGGCCTTGCAAAAAAGCATCCGCTTGAAATCTAAAATAATTAAGGTGACTACTCAAGTCGATTGTAATATGGCCATGCTCAAACCTGAGAATATACAAAAGAAAACACGTCAAGGTTACGACTATAAAAAGTCCGTTTTCTTTCAAAATTCTCATTGATTTTTTCAATTCTAACAATACAAACATACATTTTAATTTAAAGAATTAAGCGTGGAATAAATCTAGCATTTAACGATTGCTATAATTTTTAGCAATCAATTGCTAAATTTTGTTGTATTTTTGTTGTATGGAAAATTATCAACTTATACAGACAAGAGGCTTACAAGTTAATATTCACAACCCAATTAACCGATTTAAAAAGGTACCTAGGCCAATTGAAACATTGGATGGTATTGGCCAATTGGCAGCGACCAAGACAAACTATCTAGAAGTATTCCCAAAAAATATTATTGATAGAACAATGGGGCCCGATCTTAGCTTAGCCTACTCTATAAATCCTTATCAAGGAGATGCGAGTGCTTGTATTTATAGCTATACGCGCAATAGTCTTACTTATTGGGGATATCGTTCTGGGGCTGAATTTGACCAAAAAATATTAGTAAAGAAAAACGCAGCGAAATTATTGGAAGACACTTTTCAGAAATCGAATTGGGCCCCTGCTCCTATTTCGATTATGGCTGATAGCGCTTATTATCAGGCAGCCGAAAGAAAATTTGGTATAACTCGGCAAATCCTAGAAATCTGTTTAAAATATCGCAATCCTGTTTGTATTGTCACAAATAACGCTTTGGTTGAAAGGGATTTAGATTTGCTCATAGAATTAAATAATTTGCAACTGGTGAATGTTAGTATGTGCTTTTCTTCAATGGATGAGCAATTGAGACGATTATTAGAGCCGCATGCAGCGAGTGCCAATCGGAAATTAAAAACCATCGAAACATTAGTGGCCAATAATATTCCTGTGAACGTGATGATGACGCCTATTATTCCTGGCTTAAATAGCCATGAAATACTATCCTTGGCAGAAAAGGCATCAGTGCGGGGTGCATCGACTTTCAGCTGTTCAATCATTCGCTTAAATGGCAGCATTGGCAATGTCTTTATGCATTGGATTAGTAAGACATTTCCTAACAAAGCTGCGAATGTAATTCACCAGATTCAGGAATGCCATACAGGTCATTTGAATGACAACCGGATTGAAAAAAAAATGAACTGTGAAGGAAAAACAACCGATATGATTACAGAGATGGCAACCATTGCTAGAGAAAAATTTTTTAAAGGCCGCAGTTTACAGGCTTTGAATTGCGGTGAATTTATGCGGAACAAGAAGGGACAACTTGGATTGTTTTAAATCAAAAACAAGCTTTGAATTTAGGTTTTCCAAGTGCTTCATTTTATTTTATCAGTTGCCTATTAATCTGATAAAAGTATTTTTCATTTTTTTTCTATTGTACAAAAAACGAAACTTATAAATTTGATTTATGAATTTTAAAAACAAATACCTGCATTAAATATTGGGCCTGATATATCTTATATTAATTGCCATTTGTATTTACTACGGAAAAACAGCTCATAAGAATAGACTCATCGTTATTTCAATACTTTTTCTAACTTCACCTTGGGTTCAGTTTAGGAAATTTTATTTAAGTAGCAAATCTATTATCAAAAATTGAATCTAATTTTGATTACTGATCTTCATCTACCTATTTGTTTTTTTCAATAAAAGGCCATTCCCTATTTCTATTGGCCTTTATTAAATAAACGACCAAACCGGCTGCAATAACTATGAGTCCGGTTGCCACCATTTTAAAACCAGTAGACAACAATATACCTATCCACATTAAAACAGCAAGTATAACAGGCAAAGGGAACCAAGGCATTTTATAAGGAAATAAACTTGAATCGCGCTTGTAGCGCAGCCACAACAACCCAACGGCCTGCCCGATAAACTGAACAAGTATACGCATGGCTAAAATTGCGCTAATGACATCGCTTAATTTGAACAACAAACTAAAAACAAAAGCAATACCACCTAAAAACAAAAGCGAAACATGGGGGAAATTTCTGGTTGGATGTAATTTGGCAAACACTTTAAAAAAAGCGCCATCAACAGCGGCGGCGTATGGTATTCTGCTATAACCTAAGGTGGCAGAAAAAACAGATGCAAAAGCCACCCACAAAATCAAAACTGTAACAACTACTGCGGCGGCATCGCCTGCCAAACGTTGCATAAATAAACTAATCACATGTTCGCTATTCATGGCTTCATGCCAAGGAATCACACTGGTAACACTAATATTCATTGCTAAATACAAAATTGAAATACCTGCAATGGATAAAAACATACTGCGCGGTATGTTTTTTTGGGGATCCATAATTTCACCTCCTAAATGGCATACATTGTAATACCCCAAGTAACTATAAACTGCTTTGACACCAGCATGACCCATGCAAGCAATAAATACATAATTCAATTCCAAACCGTCGTTCATTTGGCGAATGGGATCGAAAAAGTGACCGTGAAAAATACCTGCTCCAATAATCCATGCCAAGGTTAGTAAAACACCACCCCATAATAGGACACTTATTTTACCAATGGTTTCTATTTGGCGATATAACAATACAACAATCAACAGTACCAAACTACCGCTAATGGCTTTGGAGGCTATAGGCGACAAATCTGTAAAATAACCGCAGTAAGCCGCAAAACCGATGGCTGCCGAAGCTATTACCAAAGGGGCTTGAATCATCGTTTGCCACACAAATAAAAAACTCATCATTTTACCTGCTCCTTTTTCTCCATAAGCTTCTTTTAAAAAATTATAGGACCCTCCTGCTTTAGGGAAAGCGGCACCAAGCTCACTCCACACCATGGCATCTACAAAAGAGAGCAAGGCACCAGCTAACCAAGCATATAAAAAATAAGGGCCATTCATCATGCCAATGACCATTGGCAAGGTTATGAATGGACCTATACCCACCATATCAATCATATTGATAGCGGTGGCTTGGGTTAATGTAAGTCGTCTTTGAAGCATTGTATTATTTGCTTTAAATTTGGACAAATAATTAAAAAATAAAGCAGGCGAAAGTACTTGAGTAAATGAAAATAAAAAAATAGTATATAACAATGAAGCTATTGAACAGAGACAAACCCAAAGTTATTAAGCGTATATGTATTTCAATTCACCATTAAATTGACATAATTCAGTCATATTCTTCCCTAAGTATCACAATTCAGTAAAAATAAAACAGCTTAACAACAAAACACTTAATTTAAAACCATTTAAGTCCTACATTCGTGTTCGAATCAAACAAATAACATTATGCTTATAAATTACAAATCTAAATTCAGTAGAACTTTTCTTTTTATAGCTTTGATGCAATTTGCTGCCACTAGTTTTGCCCAAGTACCTGTGGTCAAAATTGGAGCAAGTAAACGCGTAACTGAAATTTATGAGGGTATAAATTTATATGATTCTTCAAGCAATTCGCCTACTCAGTGGGAATGGAATGTTTATGATTCAACCACTTATAGGTACGACCCTGTTGATCCTGTTTCAGATTTTAACAGTAGCTATGTTACCTGTGACTTCGGATCGACACCAAATTCACAAAACCCTTCAATTACTTTTTACAGAGATGGCTATTATACCGTGACTTTGCGTTGTAGAAATGCCACTGGCTGGTCGAACAAACTAGTTATAAATAAATATATTCATGTGATTGGAAATACCAATTATAATTTAGGATTTGGCACTTACGGACCTAACAACGACAATGTAGTAGCAAGTGATTATGGTAGTATTATCGATGATGGCGGCACAAAAGGCAATTACTCTAATAACCAAGGTACTCCAACGCGATCATTTTTGGTAATCCACCCATGTAACGCAAAAAGTATTACCTTAAATATGACCCAGTTAAAATTCGCAGATTCATCAGATGTTTTAAAGGTATACGATGACATATTACCCAACAATGCCAATTTAATTGCCACTTGGACCAAGGGGCAAACAACGGGCAGAACTGTAACGGCCTACAGTGGCAGTATGTATCTATCATTTATATCCAATGGCAGTGGCATTGATTCAGGTTACTTTGGCACTTACACTTCCGTTTTAGATACGGCAAAAGCAAACATAAATATGGATTTTGATACCGACTCCGTGTTTAACAATGTTCCTATTAGATTTGAAAATAAAACCACCGGATTCCCTGGCGTACCTGCCCACCGCTGGTCTGTTGATGGCTCGATTGTGGGCACACGAGGAGAAGGTTTAAATTACCGTTTTTTTTCAGATGGTCAATATAACCTATGCCTAAATTCTATTGGATGTGATGAAAACAGAACCGTTTGTAAAACAATAACAGTATCTACCCCCGCGAATCCGACTAAAATAAATTTTGCGAAGAACTCGATTACTAATAAATATGATAGATTTTCGCTCAAACCAATGACTAATAAAGCGGATCAATTTGAATGGACTATCAGCCCAAGTTCGTACATTTTATTGAACCCTCCAAGTAAACCTTCAACATACACACCTGGCAAAATAATTTATAGAGATTGCCCTGGAGATACACTACCAAGTCCAAATATTTGGTTTTTAGATTCCACTTGTTACACGATTACCTTAACTGCATGGAACAGTTATGACAGCGCAGGAACCCTAGCCACATTAACAAAGAATGCTTATATCTGTGCTACAGATTTCAGAAAGACACATGGTTTATTTGGAAAAGTTTATATTGACAATAACAGCGATTGTAGTTTAGGAAACGGAGATGCTATATTAGAAAACATTCCTGTTAAATTATATGACAGCACTAACAAATTCATTGGATTGACCTACACAGGACAAAATGGTTTATACTTATTTGAAAAAACAAATGGCAAATTTAAAGTGGTGGTCGATTTGAATGAACTTCCTTTAAAAAGTAGCTGCCCTACTGGTGTTGATTCTATTGTAAAACTAGTGACTGGAATATACTCATGAGGTGTTAATTTTGCTACGACCTGTGGAAATGCAGATATTGCAATCAAAGGTATAAGAACTGCTAAGGCTGTTTTTCCTGGAATAACGCATAATTTAATTATTAATGCTGGTTTTATGTATAAGGAAATAATTGAAAGTTGCCAAAATGTAAATGATAGTGCTAAAATAAAATTAAGTATTGTAGGAAAGGTGAAATACAAAGGCATGGCCAATGGCACACCAAACCCAAGCAGCGTATCTGGCAACAATTACACCTGGCATATCAAAGATTTATTGAACTTCGGCAACCAGCTCGATTTATATTTTAAAACCGATACCAATGCCACTTCAGCAGACACGATTGTAGTAATAGCCGAAATTATTCCGTTTGGTAAAGACAAAGATTCCACCAACAATAAATTAAAATTCATATATAAAGTAAGAAATTCATACGATCCAAATATTAAGCAAACCTATCCTGAAACAGTATTGCCCAACTACAATGATTGGCTTTATTACATCATACAATTTCAAAATACTGGAACAGCTCCTGCCTATAACATCCGTTTAGAAGACACCTTAGATAGTTATTTAAATTACGAAACATTGCAATTAATTGATTACAGCCATTCGAACCGAATGATTTTAAATAATAAGGTTTTAAAATTCTATTTCGATGACATTATGTTGCCAGATAGTTTTTCAGACAGCAAAGGTTCCAATGGGTTTGTTCAATACAGAATAAAACCAAAGTCTAATTTACCATTGGGTACCAAAATTTACAATACTGCCTATATCTATTTTGACTATAATAGCCCTGTTATAACGAATACCACTATAAATGAATATGCACAACCAAAAGGCAATGGCATCAAGGCAATTGTGCGCGATGGCTTAACAATATACCCTAACCCAGGTCATGGACTATACAACATTCAACTGAGTAACAATTCGTCAACTAAGTTGACTGTTTTCAATAGCATCGGACAGGTGATAAAAACTCTAGATATAAAAAACCAAACAGTACTAGACCTCAATGCATTTGCGAATGGTATTTACTTTATTAGCATTGAACAAGGTGATAAAATATTCCATGCCAAAGTGGTGAAAGAATAAGTATTATTTTAATTTAAATTTGAAAAAAAAGCCTTGAGTAAATTCAGGGCTTTTTTTTGTAATAGGATATCGCTAGCGTACTAAAATATTAAACACGGTGACTATAACTGATAAAAACTTATGAGCTAAGCAACTTATCTCTATCCTATTTCCTCTCTATATAAATCGCATGAGATATTCATTGGCCATATTACTTTCCCTCATCTTAATTATTAATTCAAGTCATACCAATTTGGACAATGGTTATAGCCAGGTATTTCCTCGAAGTTGGGATAGTAGTGGTATTTTTAAAGCTAAAAATGTACTCGCTTGGGTTCAATTTAAAGACACAGGCAAGTATAATTGCTATAGGGAATGTTTAGTAAGTGAATTTGATAGAGACACCCTTAACAACCCTATTTATATCTTAAGCACCTATATCAATTATCACGCTATGAATCCAAACTATTACGCAGGTGGATGGGAATTAGGTTATTCGGTAATTACAATCCATCACAAAGATAGATTTAGCGCAAGCCTTCATTTTGCCAACAACATTAAGGCTTATAATCATCAACCTGATTCAGTTGAAGTGCATAACATTTTAAAAGAATGGGAGTTTACAATTTATAGGAAAGGTTACCCTTCTGAATCGGCAGGTGTTAATGTACGGCTTTGGAAAGACGTATTGGGATGGACACCAAATAGGGTTATACTTGTAAACAAGCCAGAATGGGAACATGGCGAAATTGAAAAAACAGGCATTGGAGAAATCAAACATTGATGGTAAAAAGGAATATGTCTATTTCCAAACCGTACTCAAAAGGAGGAGCCTACATACTGTCCCGTGTTAGAGATTTTCGCTTCGCTCAAATCACAACACAGGACAACTAAAACAAAAAATCCCGCTTTAGGCGGGATTATGTTTTAGTAAGTGGACTTGATGTGTCAAATGTCGAACCTTTGGGAAGAGTTCTGTTCAACCTCAAAAGACTTTAAAAAATCAACCCAAAATACGATATGATACGTAGAAAATTTTATGATTACATCACATCTTGTGATATTGAAATGCTGCTTTTCTTTGCTAAGAACGAACTTAGTGAGGAAGAAATTATTGAATTGTTAGTAGACAATCATTACAGCCTACATCCGCTCTTAATAGAAAAGGAGGAGTATAACTGGATAGTTGAGAGTAAAAAAGAGTCTTATAGGCGAAAAATAGAGTTTTATTCAGATGATGAATTAATGATGCTTTTAGAAGAAGAGGTTACAGAGGAATCATTAATCTACACATTCTTGAATATAAATGTTCATAGGCAAGAGGGAATTTTGGAGAATATTTAGTTATGGCTAAATGCAACATTTAAGGTAATTTAATGTTTAACCCTAACTTATAAATATATTCCTTGATTTCAGATTTTGAAATATATTCTTCAAGGGTATATATGCAGATTCTTTTTCCACTTGGCCCAGTTAAACAGATTCTATCTGATTCGTGCCCTAATGACATTGCTCCATTTGTTAGAATAATTTCTATAAAATTGTTTATGTTCATGATTCTTGTGATTTTTTGTTTAGATAATGATTGCAAACAACACAAACTAGACTTAAAAAAAAGGGACAACATCTTACAGGTATTGAAAATCCTTGATTTCTTATAATATCAGATTGCATATACTACTTTATAGCATATTTTTAAATCTGGGTAAAATTCTGGTGATATTAGAAATGGATTTGGAAAAAGTTTGGACTTAATTTATCAAATAAGCAACATGTTACTCGAACCCAAATAAGGCCTAAACTATAAAGACATTCCTGAGAATGTCCTTATAGTATCAGTTGAAGCCCATTATATCTAATAATTACAATTGAATTTCTAATTCACTATTATAGTTCAATTATATCAATATTTTTTTTATGATTGTCATTACAGTAAAATAACAGCTATTCAAAAAATCCTCTAATTTAGTTTAAAATAAAGTTTTTGAAAGTTTCATTTGACATGATAATTTTGATACATGGATAAGAATATTAAAAACAAGGAAAAACGAGACATAAAATTGAAAAATGGCAACTTTCATACTCAAATCCCTATTCAGTTTCAAGAGTTTCTTAAAATTGAATTAGATAAATTTCAGATTTGGCTACAATCAAATAATCCGAGAAATCTTCAATTAGATAAATCAGATAAAAATATGTTTGAGGAATATTTAATTGAAGTTATCATTAACGAAAATGATTTAAATGAAATTATTCTAACTCCATGTATATATAGGACCACACTTTCAATTCCTACTTAAAATAATACTTCTCTAAATGTCCCATCGGGCATTACTGCCTTTATACTTTTGTCTTCATGTAAGACTATTTCGATTTTTATTTGGCCAATTAAATTCTCTAGTTCACGTGAAATTTGTATTTCTAATAAGCTAAATCTTGAGTGATTAAAATTATAAATTGGATTATTTAAGTCCAATTCTACAAGTTTATTTTTTTCTTTACAAAATACTGAAATTCAATCTTCATAAATTAAAAAGTACTTTTACTACGTTAATACTTGTCGACTCAATTTTAAAATACAAATATCCTTCTAAATTACTGGGAAGCTTCACTTCAAAATTATCTGACTTAATAAATGCCTGCTCAAAAACTAATTGACCAATTGAATTATAAACTTTTAGTCGTCCTGTTTCCTGTTCATCGAGTTTAACAAATACAGTGCCATTAGATGGATTTGGGTAGAGTGAAAGTCCATTTTCACCATTAAATATTAATTTAATTTGAGTAGGTTGTGCGATAGATTTCCAATTTTCCATTTGCACAGTGTCGAAATTATTTAGGTTGATTAAATTAAAAGTATCTACTCTCGTCTTGCATTTAAAATCATACCGCTTAGTGGGAACTTTTCCTGTAACCAAATTTAAATTCTTATCGAATTTAGCTAGTTCATAAGCTATGTCATAATCATTTTTATAATGATGCATTAAAACGAGTAAATGCCCATCAAATGTATTAATGGCATCTTTGAAGTGATATTTGTAATTTGCAGTATCACCATAAGTCATTTTTTTAAGTTCATTAAAATTGGTATCTACAATATAGAACTCTACATCATTATTCCCTGTTCTAAAATAATCATTTCTAGGTTCATAGTTTACAATTGCAATAAATTTCTCTTCATCTATTTTTTTTAAATACTCGACCGCTTCAACTCCATAACCATCACCCTTTCTAATGTGTTTCATATCATGATAATCTACTCTATTTAAATCTTTATCATATTTAACAAAAGCCATAGGGTAGGCGATTTCACTTCTAATTCCGGGAAACATGCCACCTGTAATCAATTTTCCATTATCCATGAATATAGGGGATGCTAAAATTATTGGATGGGTGTTTTGTATTTCGAATGGCTTAAAGTACTTTATTTTGAAATTAGACAATGTACTATCGTATTCTACTTGAGAGGAACCTAAATCATAAATTGTAGAATCAGATTTCACTCTAAATGCCCATGTAGCAAAATTATAAAATCGACTGTTGTAATTCATTGTCTTTTTATAAAGAGGTTCGGTAGGAATTCTAATTTGTTTGTCAAATTGGAAATTCCGGTCAAATTGACCCCCTCTCGCCGGTCTAAATTGACCCCTCAA
>JAQSCZ010000076.1 GCA_029945665.1 bacterium
TGGTGCAATTTACAATATTACGTATACTTGTGCAAGCTTTCTGACAGTCATATTACTTAATATACTTAAATCGAACTCACGTTAGTATAGTTGAAATATATTTAGGAACTAAAACTAGGGGCTGAGCCAACCCATGCATAGTTAAGGATGAAAGGCGGGCCTGTGCGAAAAGACCAATTGAAATTTTCTATGCGTGGTGGTTTTTATTCGCAAACTCATGAGAACGCCTTCGGCTAAGTTTTGCTACTTTTTTGTCCAAACAAACCACTAAGTCGCAGCGAAGCTAAAAGTAGAAGAAAATGAATATGATTAAAATATTTTATTTAATTTATTCACTTAACCATAACTCACGTTAAAATAGATTGCCCAAGAGGCAATAATGCAAAAAAGACGGTTCGATATTGCTTGCTGTCAGTTATTTGAGACATGAAATAATATGAAATGGATTGTTTATCATTGGTTTGTGACTTGCGTTTTTCATTTTCATTGGTTGTAAAACCAAATTGTTGAAAAATATTATATATTTGTAAGAGTCGGGCAACTAATAGTAATTAGTAACGATTTTAAGGAATAGTATTTGTAATATGAAACATAATAGAAATATATTTTAGCTTTTGTGCAACATTTTTACCATACAATCGGTCTAACTAAGAAATGAAGTGAAACGTTACCTTGCCATCATATACTGCTTGCTTGCAATAAATTCTTACGCAACCCATATTGTGGGTGGCGAAATAATGTATAAATATATGAGCAAGTCTAATGGTATGATAACCTATGATATTTCAATGTATCTTTATGTGGATTGTATCAAGGGAAGTACTGAAGCCATAAAAACAGATGTTGAAGGCTACATCAATGCTTTCAGGTACAATGCATCCACCCGTACCTATTCGATTTATAAATCTCAGCAGTTGTTAAATGCAAGAAAGGCTCCCGTTAGGGTTTCGGATGTTAACTATGCATGTATTAAAAATAAGCCCGATGCTTGTGTAGATAAATATGAGTTTAACATTACCATGATTTTGCCATCCACGAGTGATGACGGCTATATTTTGGCTTTTGAAAGGTGCTGTAGAAATAATTCCATCAAGAACATCATTAATCCCCAATCAACTGGTGCCACCTATTGGACACATATTCCAAATACGAGTAAAACGCCTATAGATAACAGCCCGATTTTCAAAGCATTGCCGCCGAATTTTCTTTGTACCAATGCCCCACTTAATTTCGACCACAGTGCCACCGATATCGATGGCGATTCTTTGGCGTACGAGCTTTATACCCCGTTTATTGGTGCAACAAGTAATGCCTCTTTGCCATCTCCATCTCAGGCAACTTATCCCAACAACTTTAGTTTGGTTGATTGGATTCAAAATGGCTCCGTTAACTACGGAATAAGTAATCAAATAGATGGTTCTCCTACACTTTCAATTAATCGCAAAACTGGTAAATTAACACTTACACCCACCTCCGATGGACAATACGTTGTCGGTATTAAGGTTTTAGAATTCCGGAATGGTAAACTAATTGGCGAAACAAAACGTGATTTTCAGTTCAATGTTAGCCAATGTGTTTTCATAGTTGTATCTTCCTTTGGAATACCATATTACAATTGCCAAGGCGATAATCTTTTATTTCAAAACAGAAGTCAAGGCGCGGCGGTTTATCATTGGAATTTTGGCGTAGATACGACCTTTGATGATACTTCCAATTTAAAGAATGCAAGTTATCTTTACAGCAAGCCCGGTACATACAGTATTACTTTAATAGCAAAAAATACGATTTGTGCAGACACTTCTGAATTTGATATCATCGTAAAACCGAAATTTAACACCAAGTTAGCAAATGATACGCTTTTCTGTGGCCCTTTTGTCAAAACATTGGTAACCAATACCCCCGGAAAGGCCTATTTGTGGAGCACTGGAGAAAAGACCCCTTCCATTGTTGTAAAAAGTGCTGGCAAATACACTGTTTCTGTCATTGATGCCCCTTGCACAGCGCGCGATACAATTAATATCATTAATGATTTAAGCCAATTAGATTTAGGACCTGATTCTGTAATATGCAGAGATAGTTTTGTGCAGTTTGTCTATGCTGGTAAGTCAGGATATAAAAGTTATCTGTGGAACGATGGCAGTATAAAGGATAGTGTATTTATTAAGCAATTAGGAACTTATTGGGTTCAGGTGGTAAATAAAAATAATTGTCCATCAAGTGATAGTATTACTTTTGTTTTATACCCGCCGCCGCGTGTGAACCTCAATGATACTCTATTCTGTAAGGGAACTAATGTAATTTTAGACGGGGTTAATTATAGTATTAAAACCAAGTTAGAAACGAACTATACCTGGAATAATGGAGAAACAACGCCTCAAATTGTAACTGGAATTCCCGGTCGATACATCGTAAAAGTTAGGAATAGGCTTTGCACCCTATTTGATACGGCTATTCTTACGCATATTGAAACTGGCCTAGAGTTGGGAAATGATACCTTTTACTGTGGCCCAGTTGCCCGTTGGTTGAGACCAAAATCAGACTACGTAAAATATCAATGGTTCGATTTTTTTGAGGGCAAGGATTATTACGCCACAACGCCTGGGAAAAAGAAATTAACAATCACAACCAAAGAAGGCTGCGTAGAATCGGATTCGGTAAATTTGATTCAATATCCGAATGTGGATGCCGGTTTGGGCAATGATACAACAATATGCTTGTCTTCGCGATTAGAAATTAGGGCTAGTGATAGCATGGTTAGTCATCTGTGGAATACAGGCGCAACCTCCCAGTCTATTTTTATTAAAGACAGCGGACTTTATACCGTTACTGTCACCAATGTAAATGGTTGTGTTGTGTCCGATACGATTAAAATTAGGGAGGATGGAAATGCAGTGCCTTCGGAGATGTATATGCCTAATGCATTTACCCCGAATGACGATGGTCTCAATGAATATTATCCTGGGAATAGCTACAAAGATCCTGGTGCAAGTTATATGTTAAGGCTCTATAACAGATGGGGTGAGAAAATATTTGAAAGTGATCTGCCTGCCATACAATGGGACGGTACATACAAAGGCAATTTGGTACCTCAGGATGTATATGTTTTTTATGTTAAGTATCTTGCTTGCGATGAAAAAGAACATTGGGTACGCGGTACTTTTACATTGATGAGATAATAGAATTTATTATTGCTTTACTAGGCTTTAAGAGCAAAATTTTAACTAGTTTTGCAGCTATTAATTACATTTGTTAAGCTTTAATGGAATTACAAACAATCAAAAACAGATTCGAAATTGTAGGAAACTCACCCGCCTTAAATCATGCTTTAGAAACAGCCATTAAGGTAGCACCTACCGATATGAGTGTTTTGATTACTGGCGAGAGTGGGGTAGGGAAAGAATCTTTTTCAAAAATAATACACGCTTTAAGCGGCAGAAAACACGGCAATTTTATTGCGGTTAATTGTGGTGCAATTCCTGAAGGTACCATTGATTCAGAATTATTTGGTCATGAGAAAGGCTCGTTTACCGGCGCTACAGATGCCCGTAAAGGCTATTTTGAAGCGGTAAGTGGTGGAACCATATTTTTAGATGAAGTGGGTGAACTTCCACTAGGTACTCAGGCGCGTTTGCTTAGAATTCTCGAGAACGGAGAATTTATTAAAGTAGGCAGTAGCAAGGTTTTGAAAACCGATGTAAGAATTATTGCAGCCACCAACAGAGATCTTTTAGAACGTGCACAGCAAGGTAAGTTCAGAGAAGATTTGTATTACAGACTAGCTACAGTGCCAATTCGGGTGCCTCGCTTATCCGAGCGCAAAGAGGATATTCACATGCTTTTCAGAAAATTTGCAACCTTGTTTTCCGAGAAAAATCATTCGCCTTTGGTTCAATTAGATACCGATGCGCAGCATTTATTATCAACTTATACTTGGCCAGGTAACATTCGTCAACTTAAAAATATTGCGGAGCAAATTTGTGTATTGGAGTCTGAGCAAAGCCCAGTTTCAGCAGCAATTTTGCAACAGTATATTCCGCAACCTGCCAATCAATTGCCTTTGGCTATGGGCATGGGTAGTATGGATGGTATGAGCGGTCAAAGTTTTAGTGAGAGAGATATTTTTTACAAGTTTTTAATCGACATGAAAAAGGACGTCAGTGATTTGAAAAGGATTGTGATGGGATTAATTGAAAATACAGGCAATAGAGAAGAATTTATTGACAATAACAGAGATGAAATTAGTCATGTTTTGTATAAGAATGATTCGGGATTTGTGCCTGCATCCGAGCAGCCTATTATTTTGCCTCAGGTAAATAAATCTACTACATCTAAACCATCTTTTATCGATGTGCAACAGGTCCATGAAATAAACAATTTAACAATAGCTGAACAAGAATTAGATATGATTAAAAGAGCACTTCAGCGAAATAATGGTAAACGCAATAAGGCCGCCAAGGATTTAGGGATTTCGGAACGGACTTTGTATCGTAAAATAAAACACTTTGAGTTAGAATGAAACGCTTTGTAAATTATTTTAGTTATTTCATGGTATTGTCGGCACTTGTGAGCTGCAAATCCTGTGGATACAGTTTATCGGGAATTAATATTCCAGCTGATGTAAAGAGTATTAGCGTACAATTTTTCCCAAATAAGGCGCAATTGGTAAATCCCGTTTTAAGTCAAAAATTTACCGAGCAATTAAAAGATAAATTTTTAAGAGAAACGTCTTTAACACTCATCAATAGCGAAGGGGATTTTAAGCTTTCGGGTGAAATTGTGAATTATAGGATTGAACCGGCCGCCGTAAACTCATCAACAGGAACCGCCAAAAATAAATTCACCATGTCTGTCAAGGCTGTTTTTGAATGCCCTAAGCACAAGGATTTAAATTTTACGGAAGAAATTACGAAGTTCACACAATTTGATGCAAGCGATAACTTTCAATCAATAGAAAATACTTTGAGTGAAGATTTGAGTAAACAAATAATTCAAGAGATATTTAATAAAGTTGCTTTGAAATGGTAAATGAATAAACTTACACTTCAAAATATTGCCAATCATACAAACGTTGTATCAGTCTCTGAAATTGAAGAAATAAAACAGTTAATAGGGGCATACCCTTTTTATTCATTGCCACATGTTGTATTGGCTAAAATTTATTTCGAAAAAGAACATTATTTATTTGAAAATGCTTTGAATCAAGCGGCCATGCGCGTGAATGACAGAGAATGGCTATATCACTACATACATGGCGACGAGGAATTTGATAAAAAGGCCATTGATGCAAGCCTAAGCCAAGGTTTTATTGACAATGAAGTAATGGAACATCCTTCTGAAATTACTGAATCTGATGCTGTTGAGGAAGTTATTCAAGGTTCGGAAGAAGCGTCAGAGGGAAAGAATGATTTGAGTGAATTTCTAAACGACTTAGAGATTTCAGAACCAATAAGACATGAAAATTTAAAAGAAGAAATTGGTGAATTTGAAACAGCTGTTCAGAATATTAGTGAAGAGGCGACAGTTATTGGTGAAGTTGAACCAATCAATACAGAGGCGAATGAAGTTGCCATTGAATTTGAAAAAGAGGAGGAAGCGATTGAAATTGAAGCAGAGGATTTAGATGATGAAATACGGCCACCTATCATTGAGCCTATCGAATTTGATGAACTAGAAAATGAGGCGGCAGAAGAATTATTGGATGAAGGAATTTCTGAGGAAGTAGCAGTCGAAGCCCGCCCTGGTATTGACTTAAGGAAACACCCTGTTTATAATGTCGAAGCTTATTTAACTGAAGATTCTGTGGAAAACAGTGCTGAATTTTCTAAAAATGAGGATTCAGAAAAAGATTTTTTCTATTGGTTAAACCATCCTAAACCAGCAGTTATGGCGGTTGACGAGGCCATAGAGGAGGTGGAAGAAAAGTTGCCAACAGATGATCATGCACTCAGTATAATCGAACAGTTTATTAAAGCGAATCCAAGCATTAGCAGGCCTAAGAAAGAGTTTTTCAGTGCAGAGAATATGGCGAAGAGAAGTGAAAATTTGGACTTTGAATATGTGACCGAAACACTGGCTAATATTTATTACGAACAAGGTAATATTGATCTAGCGATTAATGCTTATGAAAAATTAAGTTTGCAAAATCCATTAAAACAAGCGTATTTTGCATCCCTTATCGAAAAAATTAAAAAGGAAAAAAGATAAATTTATGCTTACCATTATACTATTCATCGGCATTATTGCAGCCATTTTAACTATATTAATTGTACTAATTCAAAACCCAAAGGGTGGTGGATTGGCCTCCAATTTTTCTGCAGGTAACCAATTATTTGGAGCCAAACAAACAACTGAAGGTGTTGAAAAACTAACCTGGGTATTTATTTCAATCATTTTACTTGTGTCTTTGGTTGCTAGCTCTTACAACGTAGGCGGAAGTAAGCAAGCTAAAGCAGGACAGGCAACAAGCACCGAAGCTACAGTGGATCCAAAAATTAAGGCCGCAATGGATGCAAAACCGAAAGCAGATGCGAATACCAAAACGCCATCAACTTCTTTGCAAACCAATCCGGACGCCAATGCTGCTGCACCTAATACTCAGCAGAACACAAATCAAGAACAACCTAAAGATTAGTATTTAAGGAATAGCGTAAGCTAAGCCAACTTTAATGTTTTTGTTAAATATTTGAGCATCTTTTACGGCTCCTATATCAAACTTTTTAAAGGTAAAGTCTGGTTGAAGGTTTATTCCAAATTTACCTTTGATTAAAAACGACACATTGTTTTGAAGGTAATATTGACTGCCATTAGCTCCAGTTGAGCCGCTGGCATCTGTAAACATCATATCATATCCCCAAAAGCCGGAATAGGTTATCCAATCATTGATTTTGATTTTTGTACCAATTACAAAACCAATATTAAATGCATCAATGATTTTTTTTGCTTTGTTGGAAGGCGAACTGTAAAATGTTCTGGAATCAAGATTAACCCCTAAACCCATACTGAAATTATCGCCTTTGATAATATTGCGACCATAGGTGGCCGTAAAAATCGGCATATCGTATCCGGCTACTTTATTGCTATCATTGAAATTAGTGGTATCCTTGGTGCCGTTAAGAATATAGCGAGCGAGCCAAGTGGCATCCATCCTAAAAAATTTGGTTTCCTCAAAGTGAGAATAGTTAAAGGTTAGGCCAGAAGTATTAATATTTTTACCTCTTTCTGTAATTGTTTTTGGCACCGCGCCAGCTTGCAGGAAATTCAAAGTAGATATTTTTTCTTGGGCTGAGGCTATAATTGATATAGACAGTAACAGCGAAAAAAGTATAGATTTCATATATTTATTGCTATGGTTGAAGCAATATTGCAATATTTTTTAAATTAAAACAATACTACATTTGAGGTAATTAGATAAATTATTTTCAAAAGGTATTTTTAACTGGAACCATGCTTATAAAAACCAAACCCTCGCCACTAGTGACGAGGGATTTGGCCTAACTAATATTTACCATAGAGTTAGTAATAAGGCAAAGTAAAAGTAATAATTTAAGAAAATCAAGTTTAATAGAAAAAGCACTCCTACTTATGAATACTTTATGCACTTGTACTCATTTTCAATGATTTAACCTTGGTTTAAGCATGTATTTAATTGGGGACATCGGACCGCATTTATATAACATTTTAGATATATTCAGTCATTGTTTAGTTTACTTACACCGGTTTCATTATTAGCAATTGCCATATTTTAGTCATAAATACTAAAAAAAGTAACATTTTGACGAAGGACACGTTCAAATGGTATTGTGAAAATAACGCATCCGCAAAAAAGAGACAGAATAGTTGAAAATCAGGTTGAAATAAAGTTTGTTTACATAAACTTAACATTAGCTTCATGAAATATTTTATTTTTTTTGACAAAAAGGCGTTTAATTTGCAACCTTAAAATATATTATAATTAATTTTTAATCAAATGAGTCAAGCACAAGTTAAAAAATCAACCAATTGGATTGGAATTCTTACAATCCCTGTAGCATTTTTGGTATCTGTTTTAGTTTTCATCTTTATTTTTGGAGCAGCTGATAATTTCAATGCTGATCACAGTCCAAAAGCAGGTAATTATTTCGGTACAATCCATGAAGGTGGAGTAGTTGTACCATTGTTAATGACATTGTTTTTAACCGTGTTTACTATAGTTATCGAGCGTTTATTTACGATCTCATCTGCAAAGGGCAGAGGTTCTTTAGAGTCTTTCTTGCAAAATGTAAAATCAAATCTTTCTAATGGCAATGTTAGTGCCGCAGTAGCAGATTGCGATAAGCAAAAAGGTTCGGTTGCCAATGTAGTGAGAGCTGCTTTGGGTAAATATTCTGAAATGGAAAAAAATACCGAATTGGTAAAAGACCAAAAAGTGGCAGCTATTTCAAAAGAAATGGAAGAAGCAGTATCTTTAGAATTGCCAATGTTAGAAAAGAATCTTAATATTTTAGCGACTATTGCATCAGTTGCAACACTATTAGGACTATTCGGTACTGTATTGGGTATGATCAGAGCATTCGCAGCATTAGCGGCGGCAGGAACACCTGATCCTGGAGCTTTGTCATCTGGTATCTCTGAAGCCTTGATTAATACTGCAATTGGTATTGGTACTTCAGCGTTAGCTATTATATTTTACAATGTATTCACTGGTATGATTGATAAATTAACCTATGGCATTGATGAGATAGGTTTCAGTATTTCTCAAACTTTTGCTTCAAAAAATAAATAATTAACCTTAGGCAAAATTAAATTAAGCTATGCCAAAAGTTAAAATACCAAGGAAAAGCACGTCAATAGATATGACCGCCATGTGCGATGTGTCATTTTTATTGCTTACCTTTTTCATGTTAACCTCTAAATTTCGCCCAGCAGAAGCTGTGCCAATTGACATACCTAATTCGCGTTCGCAAATTAAATTGGAGGGTGTAATGACCATTTCAGTTGCAAAAGACGGCGCTGCGTTTTTTAGTATAACTAAAAGAGAAGATCGAATTGCATTGTTAGATCGAATGACCATTAAATATCCGCAGTTAAAAAACTTGACGAATAATCAAAAAACAGCCTTCGTCGGTTTGGATATGTTTGGTTTTTCAATTGCCGATATGCCTCAGATTTTAGCTTTAAATCCCGATCAGTACAAAGCCTACAAACAAAAGGGAATCCCAATGGATTCTTCAAATTGTGAATTAGGGGATTGGATTTTACAGACAAGGTATGTCGATCAAAAAATGAAGGTAGCCATAAAAGGTGATAAAACGAGTAGTATTAAGGCTATTAAACAAGTGATTTATGCATTGACCGAAAAGGCCGATATTCATAAATTCAACTTAATAACCACCTTATCTGGTAACTCTGCAACCACCACAACTGAACCAACTGAATCAACCGAAACTAAGTAATATTTAAAAATGGCAGAATTAAATACCGCGGAAGGCGGGAATAAGAAACATGGAGGGAAAGTCCGCTCCAAAAAAATGTCTACCAAGGTGGATTTAACACCCATGGTTGACTTAGCATTTCTACTGATTACTTTCTTTATGTTAACTACCACATTGAACAAACCCAATGCGATGGAATTGAACATGCCAAAAAAGGCCGATGTACCTGAAGATAAAATTCCGATTAATGAAGAATTATTGTTAAATATAATTTTGGATAAAGACAATACTGTTTGGTGGTACGAAGGTCAAACTGCAAACAACTTAAAGAAAACAATTTTTGCAAATGAGAAAGGCATTAGAGATATAATATATTGGAAGCAAAGGAAGCTTGCAAAAGATTATGGTAATAAAGATACCATGATCGTTCTAATCAAAGCAACAGATGATGCCAATTATGAGAACATGGTAGATGCGCTCGATGAAATGGATATCACAGGTATTAAAAGGTATGCCATGCAAGATGTTCAGGCCCCAGAACTTGAAGCGATTAAAAATGGAGGAACTGGTACCACTGTTCCTGAATAATATTATTTTAAGCATTTACCTTTAAATTACCAATTGTATTAACTAGAAAAAAGAATGTTATGGAAGTTAAATTAGATTATCACAAGCAGTCGATGGACGAGATAGTTTTTGATGCAAGAAACAAAAATTATGGCGCTTACGTATTGCGACAATTATATGAAAAGCATTTATTAAAGGCATTAGGAATTAGTGTTTTTGTATTTGTATTTACAATGTTTTCGCCAAAAATCGTTAAAAATTTAGGTCTTTTTGCTGCAGCTGAAGAAGAGCAAACGGATACCACTGTTTTAACTTTGGTTGCTCCGCCTTCTATTAAACCAGATGAACCACCACCGCCACCACCACCGCCAGTTGAGCCAGTATTAAGGCCGACTGCCCGATTCATGGAAATGGAAGCTGTTAAAAAAGAAGAGGTAGACGAGCCGCCACCACCAACTATTATTGAATTGGAGAACAAGGACATTGGTAAGGAAAATATTAAAGCTGAAATTACGGATGAACCACCCCCAATTATTGTACAAGTGACTGGAGGTACCGGTGTAGATAAAAATAAAATTTACGAGAAGGTTGAACAATATCCTGCCTATATTGGTGGTCAACCAGCTATTGATGATTTTCTTGCAGATAACCTTGTTTATCCGCCCGATGATTATGACAATGGTGTAACTGGTCTTGTAGTCGTTTATTTTGTAGTTACTGAGACCGGACAAGTTACGGATGTAAGAGTAGGTAAATCATCTCGTCATCCAAAGCTTGATGCCGCAGCTGTTAATGTGGTTAAAAAATTGTCGAAATTTAAGCCTGGTAAACAGAATGGTGAAGCCGTAAAAGTAAGATGTGAGATACCTATTGAGTTTGCAATTGAGTAGACTATTATTGATTTTACTGTGCTTAAAAAACTAGTACAATACCCTGTTTATCTCTTTAAATTTGCAATTTATATTTTATTTATAAGTTTTGCATTAATTTTATATACATCCAATATTATCAGTTTTCAAGGAGAAGATAATTTTAAAGGGTTGTATTGTATTTTGCTGTTTTGTTATGGTGCTTATCGCTTTTTAAGGACCTATCAAGATTTTAAAGCTGAAATAAGGAATGAAGAATAAAGGTTTATATGCATTGTTGATTGGGTTTGTCTTTTTGTGTTTATCAGCTTGCAATAACAATGCAAAGCATGTAAATAAAAAGACCATTGACACACTCGATATTTGGGTTGATACAAGTTTAGCCATTCTGATAAACGAGCAGCGAAAAGCCTACGAGAACGATTATTTTAATCCAGTCGTAAGGCTACAATACAAACGCGAAAGCAATATAATCAAGGAATTAATGGACAATCAATTGAATTGTGCCATACTCCAAAGAAAATTGACTGAAAAGGAATCTGATTTTTTTAAAAAGAAGGAAGAATTTACGCCCAAACAATATGTCATAGCCCATGATGCCATGGTATTTATTGCCAATTCTGATTTTTTAAAGGATGAATTAACAACAGAAGAAATTGAGCATTATTTCACTTTGGGCACTGTGAAAGATTTTCAATTGGTGTTTGAAAGTAATACTTGTCAAGCCATTCCTTATTTCAAATCATTTTATGATTTAACAGATGTTCAATTAACGAAGGCATATTCTAAAAATGGATTGCCTAGTTTATTGAGTTTTTTAAAAATGGATAAGCAATCAATTGGTATTATTCCATTTTCATACATCACCGATATTGATGCCAAATCGACTATTGATATGTTAAAAGGATTGAAAGTTTTATCCTTAAAATACAGCGATTCCTCGAAAACAGTCAAAACTATTAATCCTAGTCAAGAAAGCATTACCACTAAAGAATACCCTTATATAATGCCGATTGTACTAGTAAACTGTAATATGGAGAAAAAATCGGGCACAACTTTTGTAAATTATATATTCAAACCGAAAGCGCAGAGATTATTTTTAAAGTGCGGCATGGTGCCGGCGATATTCCCAGGGCGCGAGGTAAACGTTAATACGAATTAAGAAATGAAAAATATCCTAACATTAATCCTAGCAATAACATTTGCTAACTGTCTTTCAGCTCAAACAATAGAGCAAGCAAAATCTGATTTTCAAAATGAAAAATATAAAAGAGCCAAAAGGGCTTTAGTAGTTATTTGTAACACTTCGCCTACTTCTCAGTCTTATTTATATTTGGGAAATAATTATCTCAAAATAGATGAAATGGATTCTGCTAAAATGTTTTACCAAAAGGCCGAAGCTGGCACAGATGCCTATGCATACATAGCAAAGGCAAGAATGGCCATTATAAATCATGCAGACAAAGCAACACAGCAATCATTTATTGATAAGGCAATTTCCCTAAGTAAAAAAAGAGATGCCGAGATCTTTTATCAAGCAGGTTTTTTAACCTTTCAACCGAAATCTGTCAATCCAGAATACTATCAGCAGTTTTTTGAACAAGCAAGTATACAGGCGCCAGATATTGACTTTTATAGATTGTCTGTTGGAGATAATTATTTGATACAACATGAAGGTGGTAAGGCCATGTCAAAGTATGAAGAGGTATCGGATAAAAATCCCAATAATTTGATGGCATTAATCAAAATCGGCCGATTGTTTTATTCTTCTACGAATTATACCAAAGCCATTGAGTTTTTAGAGAAAGCAAATGCTATCAACGCCACTTACGATATTGTGCACAAAGAACTTGGAGAATTATATTACCTAACCAAGAACTACGAAAAGGCCACAGATGAATTTAGAAAATATTTGGATTTAAATGACAATGATAATCGCGCAAAAGTAACTTACGGCGGATTTTTATTTCAGTTAAAAGAGTATCAAAAGACAATCGATGAAGTATCCATATTTTCAAAACAGGATACTAGTAATTTTATTTATTATAGATTATTAGGTTACAGTTATTATGAATTAAAGAAAATGAAAGATGCACAAATTGCAATGAATCACTTTTGGAAATATTGCGAACAGTCTAAAATCATCTCTTTAGATTATATCTATTCTGGTAGAATTGCGACTGGAAATTCAGATACTGCTAGTGCCATTACTTATTTAAGTAAAGCTGTTGAACTAGATAGTACCGATGTGGATATCCAATCGGAATATGCTAAAGTGTTATTTAATGCAAAACGCTACGGGGAAGCAGCTAATGCCTATTTGAGAAGAACACAAATGACACAAATAGAGGCATCGCCTTTAGATTACTATTACCTTGGACGCAGTTGTTATAGCAGTGGTAGTTATGTAAATGCCGATTCTGCATTTGCGAAATTTGTAGAATTGCAACCAACAACACCTGATGGTTATTTATGGAGAGCAAAGTCAAACTTAGAGCTGGAAGACAAAACGAATTTGAAAGGTTACGCTTCTCCACATTATTTGAAATTTATTGAATTGACAGCTGCCGATCCTGGTAAAAATCGTTCTAACTTAATCAGCGCGTATAATTATTTGGCTTTCGTAGCATTAACTCAAAATGATAATGTAAAGGCAAAAGAGAATTTCAATAAAATTCTTGAAATTGATCCTGGAAATACCAAGGCAATTGAGGAAATAAAGCGTCTAAAATAGTTAAACTAAATTTTTAACAGCATTAGCTAATTATTTTACAGGGATTTGTCTAACAGACAAATCCCTGTTTTTTTTTGATAATATTTTATTATATAGACAGTCAAGTTTTGCCTATTTTTGCAGCAAAATGTGGAGTGCTATATCAACTTTCTGTATTAGAAATCGCTTTTGGATGCTGATTTCATTGTTAGCAATTACAATTGTATTTGGTTTTTATGCTACCAAGGTTAAAATGACTTATGATTTTGCCAAAGTTATTCCGCAAGATGACCCTGACTTTGTTGAGTATGTTAAGTTCAAAGAAACATTTGGAGAGGATGGCAACATACTAGTCATTGGTGTTCAAAGTAAAGATATTTTTAAGCTCGGGTTTTTTAATGATTGGTATGACTTAAGCACTGACTTAGAAAATACACCTGGTGTAGAGAAAGTAGTATCGCTTGCCAAGGCTTACAATTTAGTGAGAAATGACTCTCTGCAAAAGTTAACCGTAGAACCCATGCTAAGTGCTCATTTCAAAACCCAAGCAGACGTAGATTCTTTTCACAGAACAATTGCTAGTTTGAAGTTTTATGAGGGATTGTTGTATAATCCAGATAGTAATGTAACCTTGATTGCCGTTACGCTCCAAAAGAAAGTGTTGGATAGTAAAGCAAGAATTCCATTGGTAAAATCAATAGAACAAAGAGCTAATCAATTTGGTGAGAAGCACCAATGCAAAATGCACTACAGCGGGTTGCCTTATGTTCGCACAATTATGAGCTCGAAAGTAGCCGATGAAATAAAAATATTCACCTTTCTTTCGATTTTAATAACTGCGATATTCATATTTGTATTTTTTAGATTTATAAGTGCGGTACTTTTATCACTAGTTGTTGTAATAGTGGGCGTAATAGCAACCTTGGGATGCTTGGCCATGTTAGATTATAAAATTACTATTTTAACAGGTATTCTGCCTCCGCTAATGGTTATAATTGGGGTTCAAAATTGCATTTATTTGCTCAATGTTTATCACCAAGAATACACGCAGCACGGAAATAAGATGAAGGCAATTACTCGACTTATTTCGAAGAATGGACTGCCTTTGTTTTTAACAAATGTTACAACTGCTGTTGGTTTTATGGTGTTCAGTTTTTCTGGAAGTGCCATGCTGGATCAGTTTTCTGTTGTTTCAGGAATAATTATAATGTTGGTGTATATTGTATCCCTTGTATTTATTCCAATTGTATACAGTTATTTGCCACCACCAAAACCCAAACATACCAAACACCTTGATGGTAAGCGATTAAATAAGGCTTTAGATTATTGTAATTATCTGATATATAATAGAAGAAAGACAATCTATATTGTTACAGCAATTTTATTAATTGTCTCTATTTATGGGTCATTTAAAGTAAAAAACTTAGGCTATGTGGTAGATGATTTACCAGAAGATGATCCTGTGTATATGGATTTAAAATTCTTTGAAAAGAATCTAAAGGGCACATTGCCTTTCGAAATACGCATTGATACCAGAGTGAATGGCGGTATCAAAGATTACGCAACTTTGCAAAAAATAAACCGATTGGAAAAGGAGTTGCATACCTATCCCGAATTTTCTAAACCGATGTCTTTAGTTGACATCTTGAAATTTGCGAATCAAGGGATGCACGGTGGTGATGAAAGGTATTACATGGTTCCCAATGTCGTTGATATTAGTACCATTGTCGATTATTTGCCAAAGCAAGAGCATAAGGCTAGTTTAATTAAATCGATGGTAGATAGTAATTATAGGATAGCAAGAGTGAGTGTTCAAATGGCTGATATTGGTTCGCAAAAGATGAAAATATTGTCAAATGCGGTTCAGCTTAAAATGGATTCAATTTTTCCTAAAGAAAATTACGATGTTAAAATTACCGGTACAAGTGCCATTTTTTTGAAAGGGAATGATTATTTAATAGAAAATCTTATCACCAGTATGATTTCTGCACTTTTAATTATTTCGGTAATGATGGCTTTCTTATTCTTCAGTTGGAGAATGGTTGTAATTTCATTGATTCCAAATTTAATTCCTTTGATCATGACCTTTGGTATCATGGGCTTCTTTGGCATTCGTTTAAAGCCCTCTACCATTATTATTTTCAGTATAGCTTATGGTATAGTGGTAGATTTTACAATTCATTATTTGGCAAAATACAGACATTCCTTGAAAAAGAATAACTGGGATATGAAGATTGCTATTCCAGAAAGTATGATCGAAGCAGGTCCAAGTATCATCTATACGGCGGTGGCATTATTTGCAGGCTTTATTATCTTTGCAGCTTCTAATTTCGGAGGAACAGTTGCACTAGGTGTATTAACATCTCTTTCGCTTATTTTCGGAATGTTTATGAACCTACTGTTGTTGCCTAGTATTTTATTATCTCTCGAAAAAAGTATTAATGCCAAGCAAGAATTAGGCGTTACCTTAATAGAAATAGACCCTGATGATTCTGATGATTCCGAAGATTAATGGGTTGCCATTTTTTCACAGAGTTATAGTATCATATAAATTAGAATTTTCATTCATTTAAAGTATCCCGTTAGCAGGTTAAATCGGATATTACTTTCTTTTCTATTTTAAAGGAAGAAATCGTTTTTTATAATTAAATTATATGACTGTTACGAAGGTTGCACATATGGCTGGTACCACGGCTTAC
>JAQSCZ010000077.1 GCA_029945665.1 bacterium
TTTGTCCACTTGAAAGAAACATCTAAAAATTAACACCATTTTTGTCCATTACTCCAAGAATCCTTACTTTTGTCTTTAGGACGCTAATAATTTTCCACATGAACTCATATCTGGTCATTTCGATTGCGTTAAAGCAACCAGTGAAATGGAAATCGATGAAAGAATTATTTCAACGAAAGAGGGTAGTTGGGTTTCGTATTATCTTGACATTAAGACTAAAGATAGTATTTTGAAATTTATATTTGAAATGGTATGGTTGTATTTGGAGTTAGAATTGAAGGTGCTCTTCGATACTAGTTACAACTTAATAATGCGGGTATATCCAATAGATATGTTAGAATAATTGATTTTATAAGAACTTTCTTCTACTTTTATTTTATTCACATCAAAATAGGAAGAGCCATAAAGAGGTCTCATAAGTGTGGTATTAAAAAGTATAGTTAAAGTATTTTTTTCAGATTTAAGTAATTTTAAATTTAAACCTAACCTTATTTGAACAAATTTATTATTTTTAGTAAAATCATTTGATTGTATTTCTCTCAAATAACTAATATTTGAACCAGTTCCATTATCCCAATGATATTTTTCACCATAATTTTGCGTTGATAAAGTATAGTATCCAATTCCGCTAAGGAATTCAGCTTTGTTTTTAATTTTGTACCTATATTGTATTCCAAAACCATAAGAAATAAAATTATAATAATATTTTGATTTATATTGAAATTTGCCAACAGAATCAGATACCTCATAATTAAAATCTCTAACCAATTTACCAGAATTAAAATCTAAATTAATTGAGAATCTCTTTTTAGGTGTAATTCTATTTGAAAAACAAAGTCCAAATTGATAAAATGGTAAATGTGTTTTTCGGATTTTTTCAAAATTTGAATTATTGATTTTTCCGCGATTAAACTGGATTCCAGAACTAATATTAATTTCTAATTTTGGATCTTTTTTTTGAGAATACAATGAACTAAAAAATAAAAAAGCGAATATTAAAAATATTCGCTTTTTGGGATTTATAAAATACTTTATTCTTTTTGAATTTTCCATTTATGTTCGACATCATTTGTCTTTACAATAATAAAGTAATTATTTGGATTTAAATTTGATAAATCAAAATACAAAATATTATCACCTGCCTTTGTTTCAATCAATTCATTTTTAAATACAACTTTACCATTGATGTCATATACACAAAAATCAATTTGCTCATTTTTTGCGGTATATAAATTAATTGATAAAACATCTTTTAATGGATTCGGAAATATATTCCGAATTGCGATAGTTGGATTGTTATTTAATTTCAATGTTTGTAAAGGAATTTCAGAACCAATTTCAGTATCACCGACATCACTATTGAAATATAAACCAACATTCTCAAAGTCTATTCCTGAAGGTACGTCAATTTCAAGATCACCTCCAACATAATTATATGTTATTGAAGTTGCGGTTGAAGCAGAGGTAAATAATGTTGAACTGATATTTGAAGTAGTTAAAGTATTACCTTGTAAATAGATGGAGATGGTCTTAAAAATATTGGAGCCAGTGTATCCGTCTCCTTCATCCCCAATCGATTCAAATGCTTTAATTTGTATGTGTACATAATGATTATTTAAATCATAGGATTCAATTCCAAATTTTGAATAGAAATTCTTCATTATAATTTTTCTGGTAACCGAATTGTATTGCACATCTGAAACTGAATCTTCTGATGTAGCTTGTGAGGTTGAATCAATAGTGTTCTTGTTTTGCGCTGAATAAAACTTATATTTAGTTCGGCCACCTGCTGTAAATCCGCGGCTTGCAATTGCTCTAGTTCCATTTCCATTTGGACCAGACCAACCTTTGGCATATGCCTCCCTTGAGCTGATAAGTGTGAGTACTCCTCCGATAATGGCAAATCTTGGCCTGAACATTTGTTGAACATTGTTAGCCTCATAAGTACAGGCCCTGTCACTCCCAGAAAGAGTTTGATTAGTTTTTTTTTCAGTAACAGTGGCACTTGCATTGTACTTTCGTTGATCAAACCAGCATTTTTTCTTCGTGAACCATCCTGCATCGGCGGTGACATTTTTTGAATAAATTAATCCAATAGCTAGGATTAAACAAATTTGAATTTTTTCTCTCATAATAATTATTAATTAATTAATTACAAAAGTAATTTAATGTGTTAATGTATTTTATAAGAATTATAAAATAAGTGATATACACGTTTAAGTGATTATTTATCAATGTAATATTTTTATTTTACACGTTTATGTAATTGATATTTTGAAAACCAATTAGATATACTCGTAAAATAAGAGTAATATTTAAGTGTTTGTTGCAAAAAAATAAATAAAATGGAAAGTGATTATTGCCAGTTATAATTATTAAAACTTAGAAATACTTAAAATTTAATTATAAAAAGGTTATTTAAATTGTATTATGTGGTTTTTGACCTAACTTTTATTGAAATGCGAAAATGAGTTAAAATCAAACAATCTGATTTGTATTTTTTTTTTGAAACTAGTCAATTTATTAAAGAATTGGAAGCATTTCAAGTGGAACTTGAATCAAAAATATTTTGATTAATATGGTACCTTTACATTTTTTACATTTAATTATTTTCAAATAACCACTCCTCCAAAACAAAGTAACATTAATGCAATAAATAAAATTATCAGATCATCACATCAAAACCACGAAGTGTCATTAATACCATTAAAAAAACATTTAAAAATATCAATCAAAAAATCTTAAAATCACAAAATAACCCCATCTTTCATCACCAACTTCCGATCCGCCATGTCGGCAAATTCTTCATTGTGAGTAACGATGACAAAGCTATAACCAAAGTCTTTTCTTAGATTGAAAAAGAGTTGATGCAATTCGTGGGCGTTTTTGCTGTCGAGGTTGCCACTGGGTTCGTCGGCAAAAATGACTTTAGGCGAGTTCATTAAGGCGCGGGCTACTGCGCAGCGTTGTTGTTCGCCTCCCGAAAGTTCATTGGGTTTATGTTGATAGCGATGCGATAGGTTAAGGTAATCCAATAATTCCTTTGCTTTTTTTTCAGCTTCGCTCTTTTTTGTTTTGGCTATAAAGGCGGGCATGCATACATTTTCGAGGCAGGTAAACTCGGGTAATAATTGGTGGAATTGAAAAATAAATCCAATGTTTTTATTTCTAAAATCGGCCAATGCCTTTGATTTAAGTTGACTGATTTCGATGTTGTCGTAATGCAAAGTGCCAGCCGTGGCAGTATCCAAGGTGCCTAAAATTTGTAGCAAAGTGGTTTTGCCAGCTCCCGAATCTCCCACAACCGAAACAATTTCTTGGTCCTGAATAGTGAGGTCGATTCCCTTTAACACTTGCAATTCGCCATATTGTTTGGTAATACCTTTCGCTATAATCATGGTTCTGCGAAAATGGTTCATATTTTATACAATTCAAAAGAATATTTTTTTGTAGTTTTGCATCCTAAATTTAAAAAGAAAGAATTTAATCATGAACATTCACGAATACCAAGCCAAACAAATTTTAAAATCCTATGGTGTAGCCATTCAGGAAGGGATTGTTGCGGAAACTCCGGCAGCGGCTGTGCAAGCAGCAAAAGACATTCAAGCTCAAACCGGCAGTGGTTGGGTAGTGGTGAAAGCCCAAATCCACGCAGGTGGTAGAGGAAAAGGTAAAATTGTGGGTTCTGAGCAAAGAGGTGTTGCTGTAGCAAAAAACCTGGATGCTGTTTCAGAAATTGCCACGAATCTATTAGGTAATACCCTTGTAACCATTCAAACAGGCGAAAAAGGAAAAAAAGTGAATAAAATTTTAATTGCACAAGATGTCTACTATCCTGGAGCAAGCGAAACGAAAGAATATTACATGAGTGTGCTTTTGGATAGAGCGCAAGGTAAAAATGTAATCATCTATACAACTGAAGGTGGTATGGATATAGAAGAGGTGGCTGAGCACACTCCAGAGAAAATTCACAGAGAATGGATAGACCCTAAAATTGGTTTCCAAGGATTCCAAGCGCGTAAAATTGCGTTTAACTTAGGATTAACTGGAACAGCTGAAAAAGAAATGGAAAAATTCATTACGGCCCTTTACAAGGCGTATGACGAAACCGATAGTGCGATGTTCGAAATCAATCCAGTATTAAAAACATCGGATGATAAAATTATCGCTGTTGATGCGAAAGTTGATTTAGATGAGAATGCATTGTACAGACACAAAGATTACGAAGCTTTGCGCGATGAGAGCGAAGAAGATCCTACAGAAGTAGAAGCAAAGAAATTCAATTTGAACTATGTAAAATTAGATGGTAACGTTGGTTGTATGGTGAATGGAGCTGGTTTAGCAATGGCTACTATGGATATCATTAAATTGAGTGGTGGCGAGCCGGCTAACTTTTTGGATGTAGGCGGAACAGCCAATGCTGAAACGGTTGAAGCTGGTTTCAAAATTATTTTGAGTGATCCAAATGTTAAAGCAATTCTAATTAATATCTTCGGTGGTATTGTGCGTTGCGATAGAGTGGCGCAGGGTGTTGTAGATGCATACAACAAATTAGGCAATATCAATATCCCAATTATTGTAAGACTACAAGGTACCAATGCGGTAGAAGCTAAAAAATTAATTGATGAGAGTGGTTTACAAGTTAAATCGGCCATTTTGTTAAAAGAAGCTGCTCAACTAGTAAAAGAAGTCTTAGCTTAATATTTGTTTAAACAAATTATATAAAAGTATTGTATAATTGCACAAAATAATATTAATATGAGTTTAATTTCGGAATTTAAAGAGTTTATCAACAAAGGGAACGTTGTAGACTTAGCAGTAGCGCTAATTTTAGGTGTGGCATTTAATAAGATAGTTGATTCAATTGTCAACGATATCATTATGCCTATTGTCGCTTTGGCTGGTGGCTTTGATAATATAGAATCTCTAAAAGCAGGGCCTTTTACCTATGGTAAATTGATTGCAGCCACATTGAATTTCCTAATTGTTGCTTTTGTTTTATTCATGATAATTAAGGCAATGAATAGGGCTAAAGAAATGAAAAAATAATTAACCAAATAGTAAAAATGCCAGACATTGCTGTCTGGCATTTTTTTTGTCAAAGAACCAATTGAAATAAAAAAATGAAAATAAAATTTATAATAACAGCTTTACTTTCCGTTTTAGTATTGGAGGCCAATGCTCAGAATCCATCGGATGAAGAAGTGAAAAAAGTAGCAGCAGCAGGCACTGCACTGAAAGGAAATACAGATACCGGATGGATAAAAGGGGGCTTTTTTAGTACCAATATATCAAATACAACCTTTTCGAATTGGGCCTCTGGGGGTACGAATAATTCAGCATTTATTGCAAACTCTAGTTTGTTTGCCATTTACCATTCCAAAGACATGAAAAATATGTGGGAACATTACCTAGACTTGGCTTATGGTGTAATACGAAATGGTGATGGGAAAATAAAGGATCCAATGAGTCCATATTTTGGTAAAACAAATCCATTTGTTAAGAATGAGGATAAACTTGTATTTACGAGTAAATATGGCCGAAAAATTAACGATAAGTTAAATCTTTCTGGTTTATTCAGTTTAAATACCCAGATGTTTCAAGGTTGGGCTAAGGAAGATATTTATAGAGAGAATAACCACGTGTCGAATTTTCTAGCACAAGGCTTCGGTTATATTTCTGTCGGTATCGATTATAAACCTAAATCATGGCTATCTGTCTATGTATCCCCAATTACAGCCAAATATACCATAGTGCGCGAGCAGCGTTTGGCCGATTTAGGGGTATTTGGTGTTGCACCAGCAGTGTATGATTATTCAGATACAATTGGTGGTAAGGCTCCTATAAAAATTGCAGATGGGGAGAAACTTAGAAAGGAACTTGGTTGGTATGCCAATATATTTTTAAAAAGAGACCTTGCCAAGAATATCAATTTGCAATCGCGTTTAGAGTTATTCAATAACTATCAAAATTTTGGTCAAAATATAGATGTCAATTGGCAGAATACTTTAAATATGAAAATCAACAAATACTTTGCAGTAAGCTTAATCAATCAGCTCATCTATGATTATGATGTAGATACAGATCCGAGCAAAGAGGGTAATCAAATAAGAGTTCAATTGAAAAACTTTTTTGGCATTGGATTCTCCGCCAAATTTGGCGATAAATTATAAATCCAACTAAAGTAATACCTTTGAAAGCGTATTCCTGTTTTGGAATGCGCTTTTTTTATGGCTAGTTACGAAGTTTCTCCAACCAATCCTGACGATAGGGTATTGCAAAAAGCAGCCAAACTGCTGTTAGATGGCGATATCATTGTTTGTCCTACTGATACATTTTACGCGTTTGTTTGCGCCATTTCAAATAAATCTGGAATTGAATCCATTTGTAAATTAGTGGGAAAACGCCCTGAAAGAGCCAATCTATCAATTATTTGTAGCGACCTAAAGAACATTAGCGACTATACTTTGCAATTTAGTAAGAGTACTTACAAGTTAATTAATAGGAATTTACCTGGGCCTTTTACCTTTATTTTAAAGGCCAATAATAAAGTCCCTAAGTTGTTTTTAAACAATCGCAAAACCCTTGGTATTCGAGTACCCAATCATGTGGTACCTCAAAAATTGGTTGAGTTGGTAGGTGAGCCTTTGGTGGCAGCCTCGGTTCACCATCCTGATGATTTAACGGAAATGTTAATCACCCCCGAAGCCATTGAAGCTGCATACCAGTACAAAGTGTCTATGATTATTGATACCGGCGATAGTGGAACCATCGGTTCGGCTGTGATAGATTGCAGTGCCGAGGAGCCAGAGTTGATAAGAGAAGGTCCTGTGCCCATTCTTTGACGCCAGTTTACATGCTTTGTTAGTCGTAATTTTGTTATAATCATCAAATTAATACGAAACTTTAAATAAATTTGCTTAAAATTGCATTGGAATTATTGCTGATAAAAAGGCGTAATTGATGATTTAATAACCCGAATGGCAAACGAAATATCTATAAAAGTGAATGTTGGTGACAGGATGTATCCTTTGCAGATAAGTGCCTTCGAAGAAGAATATGTAAGAAAAGCTGTAAAGCTTTTGAATGAAAAGATGACCTTTTTTAATAATAGTTTCTCAGGTAAAGATAAAGTGGACGGACTTGCAATGGCCGCGCTGGAATATGCCGTAGATGGACTTAAAAAGGATACGGTAATGCAAAAACCGCAGGCTCCCAAACAAGATCTTTCATTACTGGAAAATGAACTTAGCGAAATAGAAGCTTTGCTCCAGTCTTAAATCTTTTAAGAATTAAATTATCAATAGCTTGTTTTATTTACAATATTCTTTTAAAAAATATAAGAATATATGATCACCATATTGTACATCGTAATCGGCCTTGTAGTAGGGCTCTCAATTGGATTCTTTGCCGGAATGCCAATTGTGAAAAAACAAAATGAGGCACAAGCAAATTTGTTATTAGAGGAAGCTAAAACCAAAGCAGAATCTGTCAAACAAACTAAAATGCTTGAATCTAAAGAGAAATTTTTAACCCTTAAATCTGAATTTGACAAAGATGTTCAAAAAAGGAATTCCGAACTTCAAAGTTCAGAAATGAGAATTAAACAAAAGGAACAATCACTTGAGGATAAATTAAGAGGAGTTAAACAAAAAGAAACTGATTTGGATAGACTTAAACAACAAGTTAGCAGTCACCAACAAGCACTCGATAAGAAAGACCAAGACATTGAGCAAGTGAGACAGCAACAAATAAAAATGTTGGAAAAAGTTGCGAATCTTTCTGCCGAAGACGCAAAGGCTCAAATGATAGAGGCCGTAAAAGCAGATGCTCATACAGAAGCGATTAGCCAATCTAAAATTATTATTGAAGAAGCAAAATTAAATGCAACCCGCGATGCCAAACGTGTTGTATTGCAAACCATTCAAAGAACCGCAGCTGAAACAGCGATTGAAAATACAGTGACTGTATTTAATCTTGAAAATGATGATGTGAAAGGTCGTATCATAGGAAGAGAAGGTAGAAATATCAGAGCTTTAGAGGCCGCAACTGGTATCGAAATTATTGTGGATGATACCCCAGAAGCCATTGTGTTATCTGGTTTTGATCCCGTAAGAAGAGAAATTGCCCGTTTATCGCTGCACCGTTTGGTGGCCGATGGTAGAATTCACCCTGCCCGCATTGAAGAGGTCGTTGAAAAAACGAAAAAGGATTTAGAGCAAGAGATTATCGAAATTGGACAAAGAACTGTTATTGATTTAGGTATAACAGGCTTGCATCCTGAGTTAATTCGTATCGTTGGAAGAATGCGTTACCGCTCATCTTATGGTCAGAATTTGTTAAAACACAGTCGCGAGGTAGCCAACTTATGTGCTACCATGGCCAGTGAGTTTGGTTTAAATGCAAAGCTTGCAAAACGTGCAGGATTATTACATGATATTGGTAAAGTGCCCGAAGATGATGCTGAAACACCACACGCTTTGTTGGGTATGAAGTGGGCCGAGAAATATGGCGAGCATCCTGAAGTTGTGAATGCAATTGGTGCCCACCACGATGAAATTGAAATGACGAGTATGTTGTCTCCAATTATTCAAGCTTGTGATGCCATTAGCGGATCAAGACCTGGTGCAAGAAGAGAAGATACCGAACAATACATCAAACGTTTGAAAGATCTTGAAGGTTTAGCTATGAGTTTCAAAGGTGTAGACAAAGCATTTGCGATTCAAGCAGGCAGAGAGCTGCGTGTAATGGTAGATAGTGATAAGGCAACCGATGCCGAAGCCGATAACCTAAGCTTTGAAATCTCACAACGGATTATGAAAGAAATGATTTATCCTGGTCAAATTAAAATTACGGTTATACGTGAAAAACGTGCAGTAAATTTCGCCAAATAATTAATATAAAAATATTAAAGCCTCAATTCCATTAAAAGAATTGAGGCTTTTTTTTGATGTAAAATTATGATACGTGTATTTAGTAGAACGTATACGTAAATCCCGTGTTCAACGCAACCGGAAGCGCATAATTTGAAGATTTATCATATTCATTAATGATGTCTTTGCGATATCGGTGATTGAGTTGGCAATTGGCTGTAAGACTTGCACTGTAATAAAAACGCGGTGTAAAAAATTTAAAAATACTTAGATTAGGATTCAAAAAAACACTGAGTTCTCGTAGTTTCAGTTCGCTGGTGTTAGCAACTCTCAGCCCATTTGTTCTATTGGTAAGCGTTGCATTTAAATCGGTATTGAAGGTGATAAAGGTTCTGGTATTGGGTTGAAATAAATAACCATAAGAAAAATTGGCGTAATAACGAGTTACATCTGGTTTTGCATTGTTAGTTGTTGTATAGAATATATCATTCTCATAGGTTCTCCGGAATTGGTCGGTGTACAAATTTAAACCGCCTCCAATTCTTGCACTAAAATTTCTTTGAATATACAAGCTCGCTTGTTTAGACCAATCGTAATTAAATTCTATTCCATTATACATGCTGTTATTTTGATAACTCTGCTTTGAAAAACCAGTGGTGTCGGCATATCTATAGCGATAGTTGTAGAAAGTTGCCTGGCCATTATTGATATAATTAACAGACCATCTGCTGCCAGAGAATCTTTGAAAATTAGTGGCGTATAGCCAATTGTCGTTTAGTGTTGTAAAATACCGTATCATGTTATTGGGTGTAATGCCATTCAGCTTTAAAGTACTATCTAGTAGCGTTAATTGATCTATTAAACGGTATCTGTAATCTATAAAACGGGTGTTTCTAATGGTGGTGATGCCTCTAGCAATTTGCTCTATTTGCTCATTGGAATAAGTGCCAATGCCGGCTTTTTCCTTAAGGTCATTTAATAAAAACATCGCTGTTACGGCATCGGTTACATATTCCAAACGACCCTTTCCTTTTCCTAGGCTTAAATTATAATTACCCATTGAATTATTTTGGGTACTGTTTCTATATGAAAAATAGTATTCGTTATTAAAATACTTGTAATAATTTTGACATGCCCCAAGGCTAATATTTATTTCTGTAAAATGAAGACCATTGTAAATTCTATTATTATTTGAATAGTCAAACGATGCACTATTTTGTTTTTGGATTGCATGTTTACTACCTGAATTGAAATAGGATATTTGGCTGGCAAAATTTTCAACATGTTGCAGGCGATCTGTATTTTTAATGTGTGCGTAACGAAACGGTAAATCAATGCTGCTTGAAAAGGTGTTTTTATCATTTGTGTTTTTGATTTCGTTACTATTTGGAAAAGACCCTTTATACTTTGAACTGTTGTAGCGATAATCGTTGTTACCACTTAAATTGAAATTGAAATACGCATACCGATAATTTTGAAATCGGAACTTGAAATCATTTAGGTTGTAATCCTGCGCTGGAAGCGAGAAACTCGCAAAGGTGAGTAGGCTAAAAATTATTATTTTCATTGAATTAAAAAGTTAATTCTTTAATAAACAATAATTGCACCAATGAATGGAAACTTATATTTTACCGATGTTTCTGCTTATATTTAATTTCAAATAAACGGAATAGCTGTATTGTAACGCTTTGTACTCAAAGTCGTAAAATGGCTCGAATCTCAAATCTAACTTCAAGTTGGGGTATATATTTTGAGTAAAGAACAAACGGGTAAAGGCCATGTGCCTAACTCGCCGATGTTCATAGACATTGTAGAAATTGTAGTTGTTAAAAAGTTGCGCACCAATTGGCGATTGCCACTCGCGACCAGCCCAATAGTTAAACATTAATTCAACATTATTGCGCTTAATAGCGAGGGTATGCCAACTTGCAAATCCATTTTTATAAGGCTGTGTAATGCTTGGCGAAAAGTCGGAAGAATGCAGCCAATAATGCTCAGTGCGAATCGAAAATTGCTTATTGAAGGTGTACTTTACTTTTAATCCAGTTGTTGCATTAAGTCGCGAATATATTGGCGTGCTGCCAGTATTTATCTGTCCGCCCCGATGTGCCAAGGTGCCTTGCAATGGAAATGCGATTCTCCATTTTTTTGTTTCAATGATTTGTTTGTCCCATACAAAGCCCGTATTAAACTGCTCCTGATTAGAAGCCCCTCGGTAGGTTGGGGTAACCCATACCAACCAGTTTGTAAAATAATCGCCCTTGTTTTTGTAGACACTTTGAATGCCGTTCTCAATTCGATTGGTAATCGCTCTATCAATATTAAACATAGGTTCTATTAATTGGAGATTAGTTGTAGCCTGCAACATGCCAAAATTATGACGCCAATGGTGTTTAAATATACTCACACTAAATACTGGCGCAATAGCTTGTATATTATTGCTTCCAAAATCATGCTTCGTTTGCAAACCCCCTTTGATTAAAACATTTTTATAAGGTTGGTAAGACAAATGCAGTTGCATGAGCGCTCCGAAGTATGTTTGGCCGGTTTCAATGATATCAAAATACTCAGTGTTTCGCAAGTAATTAAATGACTCAAAATGCAAACGCACAGTTTGTGTATCGCGGGGAATCAGCGAATCGTTCTGTTCGAATATCTGATTATTGAGTTGTGCCTCCACTTTTACCAATAAAAGCAGATAAAAGAATATAAGTAACGGTGTTTTTAATGCTTTGTGACCCATGAAATTTTGTCAAAAATAGTGTTTTGGAATGATTATTGAATTTATACAAAATAAAATAGCCATGAATTATCAATCACATGCATTTAAATCAGTTGTTTTCTTAGGGGTAGTGTCTGTTGTTTTTGCCCTATACGGGTTCACATATACAACTGATAATGCCCAATCTGTAAAGGAAGAATTTGTTTATAGAAAATACGCTATTTCAGCATTTACTTTTAACGAAAAGTTGAATTTCAGAATTCACTATGGCATTATTAATGCAGCCTCAGTGTCTATGGAAATAGCCCCTGCGCTCGAAGAGCAATACGATAGACAATGTTATCATATCAAAGCTGAGGGCAAAACTTTAAAGTCATTCGACTGGGCATACAAGGTTCGTGATCGTTTCGATTCCTATGTTGATGCTGAAGCTGTTGCCCCTATTAAGTTTACCAAAAGTATACAAGAAGATAATTATTTAGATAATGATTTGGTAGCCTTTAAACATGGCAAGAAAAAATTATATGGAGCCAAAGGTGTGCTCGATATGCCTCAATATACCCAAGATGTAATTTCAGCGGTTTATTATATTCGCAACATCGACTTTAGCAATGCCAAGAAAGGTGATAAGTATCCTTTGGATGTGTATTTGGATAATAAAATTTATAACCTCGGTTTTAAATTCGATGGGAGAGAAACCCTTAAAACTGATATTGGAACCGTGCGTTGTTTAAAGTTTGTTCCAACCCTTGTTGTTGATAGAGTTTTTAAAGACAAAGAAGACATGACTATCTGGGTGAGCGATGATGATAATAAAATTCCAGTGCGTGTTAAAGCCAACATCGCAGTTGGTTCAATCAAAGTTGATATTACAAGTTTCAGTGGTTTGAAAAATGAATTCAAAGCCCTTATAAAGAAGTAAATTTAACTCCCAATATTAATGCTAAAACCTACTTGGATATTGGCATTGTTATGTGAAAATTTCGGGGAATTTGAATCGATTAAATCACCATATCCACCACCTGTATTATGCCAATATTTTTTTGATAAATCAGTCAAATATCTACCTCTTACAAATAATCCAAGGGTATGCGTAATGGCATATCTAAAATCAATGCCAGCGCCAATAGCTAAGGCATCATTTGTAAATTTATAACGCTTAATTGATGAAAATCCAATAACAGGTACATACACCGACGAGTCGTCTTCTATTAAAATAGCCATACGACTATAGCTTAATAGACCATAAAATCCAATTGAGAAACGCTTACTTATGTGAGGACGATATCCATAACCTTCCATAATATCATACCCTGAAAGAGAGTAATTGATATTGTTTTGCGTTATTTTTTGGGTAATGTGTTGGTCGTATCGCCCAATGTTATAATTGCCGAAATCACTGTAAGTATAACCGAATGAAACAGATTGAATCAGGGTGTTAAACCCATTGCCAGGGAGTTTCATGTTTTTATTCACTCTGTCGAAATTGTAAAAGGATTGGCCATATCCAAAGTCAAGCAGTGTGGCCCATTCATAGATGTCATCTTCTCTTTTTAATGCAAGGTTTTTTGTTGATTTTAATTTCCCATTACCACATGGATTGTTATATAAAATATAGGGAAAGTGTTTAATTAATGAAGTGTCTGTTAACGCCACTTTACTAAGGGTGCTATTTCCTGAACATTCGGGAACTAAATATTTGTTTAATTCGTTATCTAACAATCCATTTTGATAGGTCGACTTCTTATCGGTATTATAAAATATGCCAATGCTCAATGTTTTTCCCTTTGCAATACCTTCATTTAATCGAATCGCCGTAGAATTTAATTGGTACCAATTGCAGGCATTGTCTGTTTCAAATCCAGTATGGCAGCGACCAAATTGACCGAAAAATTTACCATCTGGATATTTTAGAATTAATTGAGAGATATTATTGTAAATCATTCGCTCTCTATAAATTGTTTGGTGGGGAAGCTGACTGAAGTTTTGCCATTTTCGTAATTCTGTTAAGCTCAGAATGACTTTGTCAAAAACTTCGTAATTGCTTGCAAGGTGTAATTTGTAATCGGCTTGATGCAAATAATATTGACTGATAATTGAATCGATGCTTCCCTTTTCATTAAACCCACTGCTGTAGTATGAAATGTTATTGTAGGCTGGTTCTTCGGTTCTTGAACTGTATGAAAAATATTTATTCTTGGCATACTCAGCATAAGTTTTTAATACTTCTAAGTCAAATTCAATTGTTTTTGGTGCTTCCACATTTTTCGGTAATAGCTCATTTAATAAAATGGGTCCATCGTCTGTAAATCGCTCTACATCTACGCCGTGAACCTGAATGCGTTTTTCAATAGGTAAAGAAAGGTTTAATTTTCTCATCGCTTGATAAAGTTCAATATATTTTGGAGAAGTCGTATGACGTAAACAATCAAAATAAGTGGTGTCGTTATTTATATAAGCATTCAACATATACCCTCTTGCGTAGCCTAACTCAATTATAAAATGTTGCAAATTAACCTGTTTGTTCAGATACTTAAGCATTTCTAGCTCTATTTGATTATTCTCTTTCGTAAAAGTATGGTTTTCGCCTGTGAAAAACACCGTGTAGTTTTTTACTATACTGTCCAATTGATTTAATCCATATATTGGCGTTTCACTGATATATCGATTGGATTGCGCATTTACGCAAAATATAAAAACTAAAAAAAAGATGGTTGTGATCGGTTTCATTTTAATAAGATGCAAAGTAATGTAATTAAATTGTTTTTAATGGTTTCTACCAATTGCAATTTCGTTAAACTTTATTTAACAAATCTTAAAACTTGTCCATTTTTAACAACAATAGTCATGGATTTTTCGCTCGGAAATGGTAGGCACATAAATTTAAGTGGCTTATTGAAACCATTGTCTTTTCTAATTGCCTGACTTATTAAATTGTTTAGCCAAGTTTCAGGATATTGGCCGCCATGTTTGGTGCTGTCCAAATACGCTATTTTAACATCGGTGCTAATATCAATGCCATCGGCACTAATTTTTGTCCAAATGTGGAGGGTAAGTTCATTGTCGAAGTATTTCCATATTTCATTGCCTTTATGATCAATGAATTTTTTTTGTATGAGGGCATTAAAAGTAGAGTCGAGTCTGTATTTAATTCCTACTGAATCAAAATCTGTCGTTTCGCCTAACTTAGGGCAATTTGTCTTATATCTGAATAGGAGCTTTTGTACAATGCTCTGAACTTTTATACCCAATTCATACAACTCCTTTTTTTCGTCATCTGTACTGTTCTTATCATTCATTTCTTTGGCGAAACCATTTTTGAAATAACATCTTTTCTCTTGAGAGTTTTCGCTTCCAACAGATTCCCAACCTGTTCTTACCCTATGAAAACTGTAGGCTCTGTAGCTGATGGGTTTTTGAGTTATTGGGTCAAATTCAAATCCAACAATTTGACCTTCGCGGGGGTCTCCAAAATAGTTATAGACATCGTATAGGATGCCTTTTTCAAAATCTATTTTTACAGTAAAATCAATATTGCCAATTTCTAAATTAAAAGAAGGGTCTGCTGTATATCGCGTATTGATGCCAATGTTTTTTCGAGAAGAATAATTTCCTTTTTGTTCAGAATTATAAGCATCAGAAATATTAGAAGGTTCAGTGTTTTCAATTACTGGCTTAGGTTCTGTTTTTTCAAGTTGTATTTTTTTTATTTCAGAAAGTTTATAGGCCGGACCTTCACCAAATTGATGGTAACTATAAGAAAAGAAGATCATAGAATCATCCATATCAAAGGCAGCCTTAATTGGTTTTTCAAATTCAAATACATTGTTTTGACTACAAGAACAAGTAATGAAACTAAAAAAAAGTATTATAGTTAGATTACAGAAAGTAGAATTGAGTTGTAACATTGATAATTAATTTATCTGAATGTCCGCAAAGTATCATAACCCTGTAATACTAGCAATAACGAGCCTGT
>JAQSCZ010000078.1 GCA_029945665.1 bacterium
CTAAAGTATCGACATAATTTCCTCCACTGTATTTTCCTCCCGCATTGGATGCGTGGCTAATTTGCTGGATGCCTGCATTTTTACAGAATGGTCCTGCTAATTGTATTTTTGCATTAGGAACACTATCTATTCTCACTGTTATTGAATCTGTGTTCTTACAACCTCTTGAATCAACAAAAGTGTAATACACTTTTTGAGTACTTACACCTGCAATGTTCGGATTAAATCTACCTGTGCTATCTATGTAAGCACCACCACTGTATTTTCCACCAGCATTCGATGCATGGCTAATTTGCTGGATGCCTGCATTTTTACAAAATGGTCCAGCAGCAGCAATCTTCGCACTTGGCACGCTGTCTATTCTTACTGATATTGAGTCTGTATTTTTACACCCTCGTGAATCGGTAAATGTATAGAATATTTTTTTAGTGCTGACTCCTGCAATCAATGGATTAAATTTTCCCAAAGAATCTATGTAAGCACCACCAGTGTATTTACCGCCAGCATTCGACGCATGGCTCATTTGTTTAATGCCTGCATTTTTACAGAAGGGTCCGGCAGCTGCAATCTTCGCACTTGGTACGCTATCAACTTTTACAGAGATTGAATCGGTATTTGAACAACCTCTGCTGTCTTTGAATGTGTAGTATACTTTTTTCACTCCAATATTTGCTATATTCGGATTGAATTTTCCTACAGAATCTATGTAAGTGCCACCACTGTATTTTCCACCAGCATTCGATGCATGGCTAATTTGCTGGATGCCTGCATTTTTACAGAATGGTCCAGCAGCTTGAATCTTAGCGCTCGGAATACTATCGACTCTTATATTAATCGAATCTGTGTTTTTACAACCTCTTGAATCAACAAATGTGTAATATACTTTTTTAGTACTTACACCGGCAATAATCGGATTGAATTTGCCAATGCTATCGATGTAAGTGCCACCACTATATTTCCCTCCTGCATTCGATGCATGGCTCATTTGTTTAATGCCTGCATTTTTACAGAATGGTCCTGCTGCTTGAATTTTTGCACTTGGAATACTATCGACTCTTACGTTTATCGAATCGGTATTTTTACAACCTCTTGAATCTGTAAATGTATAGAATACTTTTTTAGTACTGACACCTGCAATCAATGGATTGAATTTCCCAATGCTATCTATGTAAGTGCCACCGCTATATTTTCCTCCTGCATTGGAAGCATGATTGATTTGTTTAATACCTGCGTTTTTACAATAAGGACCAGCAGCCTGAATTTTTGCTGATGGAATACTATCAACTCTTATTGATATTGAATCTGTATTTGAACAGCCTCTGCTATCTTTAAATGTGTAGTACACTTTTTGAGCACTTACCCCTGCTATGTTTGGATTGAACACACCTAAAGTATCGACATAATTTCCTCCACTGTATTTTCCTCCCGCATTGGATGCGTGATTAATTTGTTTAATGCCTGCATTTTTACAGAATGGACCAGCAGCCTGAATTTTTGCACTCGGAATACTATCCACTCTTACATTGATTGAATCTGTGTTTTTACAACCTCTTGAATCAACAAATGAGTAATACACTTTTTGAGTACTTACACCTGCAATATTTGGGTTGAATTTACCTGTACTATCAATGTATAAACCACCACTATATTTACCACCAGCATTGGATGCATGGCTCATTTGTTTAATGCCTGCATTTTTACAGAAAGGTCCGGCAGCAGCAATCTTCGCACTTGGCACGCTATCGATTCTTACTGCTATTGAATCGGTATTTTTACAACCTCTTGAATCAACAAATGTATAATACACTTTTTGAGTACTTACACCCGCAATGTTTGGATTGAATTTACCTGTACTATCTATGTATAAACCACCACTGTATTTACCTCCAGCATTGGATGCATGGCTGATCTGTTTAATACCTGCGTTTTTACAGAATGGTCCAACAGCTTGAATCTTAGCACTCGGCACAGTATCTACCTCTACAGTAATACTGTCCATCCCTATACAATAATTTCCTTTTGTACGATAGTAAACTTTGTTGACTAATTTAGTGGTTTGTGAAGGATAAAACCATCCAGCAGAATCAACATAAACTCCTCCATAAAACACCCCATCTGTACTGTTAACATTCAACTTAAATGGAGCAATATTCTTACATACCTTGGCTACAGGGGTAATAATTATATCTGGGATTGAATCAACAACAAAAACACCCGTATCTTTATAATAACAGCCAAAAGTGTCTTTCACAAAACGCATGTAATTATTACTTCCAAACTTTGCGTTTGCGACCGTCACCAGTCCACTGCTATCAATAGCTGGACTGCCATAAAAATATCCCGATTTTATCGTCGAATAAATTCTAAAAGTATCTAACATGGAACAGACTTTTTGTTGACCAACAATTAAACTATCATACGTTTTAATCCTGTTAATATTGACAGAATCGGATTTACTTTTACAACCAAACTTATCAGTTACTTTAACAATATATAAGCCTGATTTGAGGACTGGCCTTTGGGCTAAATTTGAGCCATCATTCCATGTGTATTTATTAATTTGCTTATTAGCAGGAGTCACTCTTGTGTCATATTTGCTTCGGGTTACAAAGAAATTGCGAACAAGATGAGTATTCTGATAGGCATGATTGCTAGCTAATACCCCATAATTATACCCTGTTTGGGTTCTGGTGTTGTTATCCTTGTAGCTTCCTACCTGTTTGCCATTAATAAAAAATATAAATCTCTTATTGCTATATCTCACCAAGAATGTCCTCCAAATCTTATCCGACAACTTCATATTGAGGTTTATCGCTGTTAGATATGAGCTTCCCCAGTATATGAGTATTTGGTTTGTATTATAATACTCTTGAATAAAAATTGAGTAACCACCATCATAATAAAAATTATAATTTGCTGGCTTCTTTGTATTGAATAAATATAAGGATGTCCAAGCACCATCTAGTCCGTCCTTATTCTCAATGTATAAATCGGTACTTATATCAAAACTATCTGTTAAGAGTAAATCGGTATTTGAATAATTCACTGCTCCGAAATCGGATGCTGTTTCAGTAGTAAGCACTGTGTATTTGTATGCAGGAATATAATTGGCATTCACAAGTAACTCTCCTTTAAGGGGCGTTCCATCCATAGGTTCGTCAATAAAGTGAGGATCTAAGTAGGATGTTACTGGCTTAAGTAAAAGTGTATCGTGGTAGCAAAAAGTTGTGTCCTTTCCAAGTTTAACTTTCGGTATCGCATTGATTTGAACATAAACACTGTCTTGGTAATCACAGGCGCTCCGCATTCTAAGGCTAAGGTGATCAAAGAAAGCGTCGTTATAAGCATCACTACCTAAATTATTACTGTATAAGCGCACCTTGATTTTTCTTGTCTTTTTCGGGGTGGTTCTGGTGTGTACTATTTTAGTCCATTCATTGCGACTAGCAAAATACCCGCTGCTATATAATGCCAATAAGTTGTTCTTAGAATCAAGGTATTCAATCACAAGCTGTGTCTCATCCGGCGTATCTTCAGCTTTACTGTAAGCATAGGCTATCATGCTAGTTTTTGCAAGACCAGAATCAATTAAAACAGAGTCAGAACTAATATTCACTATTTGATAAAGTTCTGATTCACCAGTTGAACTCCCAGCCGAAAAATAGTATGTACTATCGTGCGGATAAGGTGTATAATAGCGATTTCCCCATGTGCCTTTGGCAGCTGTCCAACCATTACCAGGAATAGTCTTTTCACCATTTGCATTCAGCAGAAGATTGGGCTTATCTTGAATCTTGTAATAATAATATCCAGTTCTGCCGACCTTTATAGAATCTGGCAAACTTCCAGTATTCCATATCCCCTTGCCCTGCGAAGTTCTGGCTTTTAGCCAAACACTATCACCATCACAAAGCATGGTATCTTTGGTAATAATATCAACAAATGGCGAATATGGCACAACCACATCTATCTCAATTGAATCCTTGACATTCTTACTTATCATTGAAACCTGTAATTTAACTTTATATGTTTTCTCCGTAGCAGAAGCTGGATAAGCAAACATTGGATTTAAGGCAGTTGAAACCGCATTATTATACCCAAAATTCCACTTGTAAGTAATTGAATCACCCCTCGAAGATGTATTAACAAACTCTACAACATTTTCCGGGCATGATGCATTGTAATAAAAAGCCGCATTGGGTTTGAAAATATTAACAGGAATACACGTAGAGTCCTTATTCTTTTTCGCCTCAACACTCATCGTTATGGTGCCAGTTGCATTGTCGGGGGTAACAACCTGTATATAATATGTGCCTTTTCTAATACAGTTGATAATAAAACTTGTCTGCGAATTAGAGTTACAAGGAGCAGGTGTTAAGTTTTGGCAATTACCGTAATAAGTACGGTAACGAATATCTGAAGGTTTTGCGCTTGTATTTTCTGCCAATTTAAATTCTAAATCTATTTTGGCAGTATCTGTATAATCAACCTTGAACCAAGTACTTTTATAACCTTTCGGGCCAGATAAGCATCCCATATTAGTTCCATCCTCCCCGAAGTCGGTACCAATGGTCTGGCAATTAACAATAGCGGTTGCAAGCACTTTTTCTAAGGTGTCAATTTTCATTTCATAGGCATTGTTGCAATAATCACCTTGGTGGTAATCAAAATACATGAGAGGTTGCACGTAGTCCAAGCAGTTTTGAGTGTAGCCAGGACATGTTGGATTAATATTAATATAATACCAGCCAGGCGAAACGCAGGCATACCTAGCATATTCTATCTTTGTGCTACCAATGTCGGTTGTTCCAACTTGCACTAGCCCATTTACTGAGTCCCCTGGAATAATTTCTTTAAATAATCGTGAACTATAAGTCCCATAATAAAAAGGAAGATCAGTTCCAGAAGCATACGAAATCTTTGCACCGAAATACACATAGCCTGTGGTATCCGCTCTAAATTTATACCAAACAGATTTACCACAATTGGTCTTGTTATTTTTGACATAATCGGCTGCATCAACACTGGCTTGGCCCATGTATGTTCTTGCAGCTTCATAAACAACTCCGGAAGCTAATTTAAGACTTCTAGTCATAGGCACTGAACTCTTCTTCAATCGCACCTGCATATTGTTGATATAAATAGTTGGATAGTACAACCCGGAATTCATAAAGATGATTCTAAACCTGGCTTTAACGGCATTGGTAGGAATTGACCAATTATTACTAAGAGCCGACCACACATTTGCACTGCTGTTCATAGCCCCGGTGCTTTTCGTTTGTATCACACTACCAGCCACATCAAGAAATTCTACTTGGAAGTTAATACCATTACTGCCTGCCATTGTCATATCACAGAGAAACATGGCACTAAGATCAATGGTACAGTTACCTGTGGCAATATCTGCTTTATATTCGGCAAGGCTAACAATTTGTTCGAGGTATGGGTTGCTATAATAATAAGCCCATGCACTTAGTGAAGTGCCTGCGCCGCTTGGCACCTTGGTACTAGAAGTCCAACTGTAGAAGGTACTTTTCCATATTGTATTACCTAATTGCCCGTTGTGATTTAAAATGAGATTTTTGTTCGCTGTATCAGGAAAAACACCTGCTTCTGAATAATAATCAAACTTAGTTTTTTGTATTATTGTCTTCAAAGTATCATACTTGATAGATAAACTTACATGGTGGTTAAATGCATACGGAAAGCTCGGATGATTATTAGTTTGAACCAATACATAATATCTTTTTTCTTTCACTGCATCGCAAATAGAATTACTAAAAGTCGCTTCGTAATTTGAAGGGTAATAGCAATAAGCCCCTGATTGCAGGGTATAAGGACCATCAGAAGTGATATACTTCAATCCTTGAGTAGTACTTGAATCGAGGCCCCCATTTTTTTTGAGTGAATCAAATGGAATGGTAGCATCGACATCCGATTCGTAGACCTGATAACGAATATTATAACTCGTATTACTATATTTTTGATCTAAGGTATTAAGTTTGAGACTAATTTTACCTGGTCCCTTATGGGTAAAGGTATACCAAATATTTCTTGTTGGACCATAGCTGTTGAAATAGTGATAAGTATTATATCTGTAAACATATGGGGAATCATTGGGATAAATGACTCCTTTCTTGCTTTTGTCATAGACATAGGGATTCCATTGGTTATAACAAGTATTAACATTGGGGTCGGTATATTGTGCACCTGTGCTGCATGATATTGCGTCTTGGCTTGCATAAAGAGATGTATCAAACGGATTTATATCCCCCTTTTTACCATGGTGCCAAGCACTATCCCCAGGGATTCTTCCAAAATCATACGCATTAATGGCATGATCGAAACGCGTAGGCATGAGACTATCAAGATATAATACAGGTGTTAAATACGAATTTTGTCCGACATAGCGGTTTGCAAAATAAATCAAAGTATAAGTGCCTGGCTTTAAATTGCAGAACTCAATATTGGTTGAATTGTAATTACAATTTTGAACAGGAGTAGCAGTATCCAACCTCGCAGGAAATTTCCTAACATCAAAATTATACAGCTTTAGTTTGAAAGAATTTAGTCCAGATTGGGTCGTATTGATATTGGCCCAGGCAGATTTAGCAATTGAAAAAGTATAATAGATAATATTGGTAGCATTTTTATCACAAAGGTTGCTTTTCTTAAAATGGGTAAATGGTGTATCTAAGTCGCATTGAAGATATTCAGTCGGGAATACAAATTTTTCAAGTTTTTGAGGCAAGTTCTTTTTTAAACTGTAATTGACAGCATAGCTCAGGGGATTCTTATTATTGAGCAGGCTGTCAATATTGGCTGATTTATTCGGCTTATCGTATCGGGGTAAAATAATATTGGGTTTGCGGAAGGACATCTCAATCCGGTGAGGGAATATACTCATATAATATCCTGTGTACCCGCTGTTGTTTCTTTTCAAGGAATCATAGCCTATATCAAAATCATTCGACACCATGATGGTATACCATCCAGGCACCATGGGTTTGCAATCCGTGGTGGATCTGTAGTAACTATTGTTGTTGCATGTCCAATCGCCCCCATTGTTGTATTTCTGAAGTCCTGATTTGCCATTGCGAATATCGCCAGTGAAAAGGCTCCAACGAGCGCCTGCATAACCATAGGCATAATAATAATTAACCCCAATTGATGTTGCAACTGCTGTCGAATCGAGATGAAAAACATGGTAAGTATTTCTCCGCCCGCAATAAACGCCGTCTATTGTATCAGGATTGGTAGAGCAAGAGAAAGTATCATAGTTACCATATTTCGTTTCATATTTAATGTTACTACCCAGATTTTCGGCCCTTGAGTAATGGTTATATTTTGTTTTTGGTGCAAAAAAGGTTAAACTAGGTTGTTCAGCAATAGATATAGAATTATCATCAAAATAAGAAACCATGGTGTATTCACCTGGTTCCATGCAAACAGAACCATAACTATAAGATTGACCGAAACATGTCGTATGTTGTTTTAAGCCTTTAATTGTATCCGGAAACATACTAACATTTTGCTTTTGCCGCAGTTTAAGTACATTACCCTTGTAAAGTGCATGGTCTGATCGATATTTACCATTGGTGTAATTAGTCAAAAGGCCAGAAAAAAACATGACACCGCTGTCGAGCTTTCCATCCTTATCTGAATCGCCAATTTTGAAAACACGGTATATTGCTTTGTTCAAGGTACTATCGCAATTTCTTTCGGGTCTTACTGTATTGCTGCAAGCAATTGTATCATTGCCCATGTATACCGTCAGGTTTTTAGGTATAGGACTCAGGGTATCTGCTTTAACATAAACAGAATCAGCCCATTTCTTGCCAAAAAGAGAAAACCTATTATTTTCTGGTAATCTCTGCCAATTAAGGTACAGTTGATAATCTCTGCCTAAGTGGAATCTACCATAACATGACCAGTCACTGTAATTGGTATAGGAGGTATCCATTCCCAAAACCTGCACTACATAGTTACCCTTCTCTAAGCATAGCATCTTATACCATGCATTCCCGGTACCTTGATATATAACACTTGCTGTATCGATACCGCCACAACCATTTGTAACCGTATCTTTAAAAACCCTAAATGCCATCTGTGAAATAAAAGGATTATTATAATTATAAGCGCTGCTGAGTGCGAGATCAACTTTTGAACGCTGGTTGAGGGAAAATTTAAACCAATTACTTAAATTATAACGGTATCCAAAAAGCTTGACGTTACTCGATGGATTTGCATTCCCGCAACCATTATACTTCATTTTAGAACCACAAGAAAATCCTCCACTTTGAATTTTATTAGCGTTTAGTAAACCAAGGTCATATACATTCCCACTAATTGGTTGATGGTTATTATTTACATCATATTGTGAAGTGGCATCCGAGAGTGTAAGTCGTACAACTCTTTGTTCATCTTTATGAAAAAGCAACTGCAGGGTATAAAACTTCCCGGAATCAAAAGTACAGGGCTTGTTAAAATTGAGTGCCCCATAATAAGAATAGCAACGTTTACCGCTACCCATATCCGAATAGGCAGAATCCATGATGGTGATTTTTCCTCCTCCTCGACAATCACCTGAATAAAGCCGATGGGCAATGGTATCTGCCGAACCCATGTAATAGTTATACCCCTCAACACCAAACCATGCATTATCAGAATGTCCGTTTGCCTTGAAAACAAACCAAGCACTCTGGGTAAATCGCGCGTACTTATTTCCCATGGCATAAAAGTATTCTGTACTGTCTTTAATTGTATAACAACCTAATTCAAAATCCTTGTATTGACTATTAAATCCCTTTTTCCCAATTACTTGATTACCCAAGTAAAAGGCACTGTCCATCGCATCATATTGTGCATCTGATACCCCAAAATGGGTGTATGGAAAAGAGGTCGTGACTTTAATATAAATCTTCCCCATCGCCCTGGCTTTCGAACTCACCTGTATCATGTACCAGCCTGGATCCATGCAAGGGTGAAATGAACTACCAAATTGATTTAAAGTAGTAATCTTGGCTGATGTCGCCATGGTAGAAGTTGGCAGACATTGATCTCCATAAAATGTAGTAAAGCCACAATCCGTTACACCAATTGCGTTAGCAGTTTGTTTCAATTCAATATTAATTCCCCTTCTCGCTGGGAGGTAAAATTTAAACCAAACAGATTTTTTGTCATTCCCTGCTGAAACAAGGCTACTGTGAAAATACTCTCCAATTTGAATTGTACCACTATCTATACTGACTGAATCGCTCCAAAAAGTACCAATGCCAAAATTGGCACTACCCAAATTAATTTTGATTGACTTTGAACATGTATCATTCTGAGGTCTTTGTGCAATAACAGAAAGACTCGTCACAAAAAAGAAAAAAATCAAGAACTGCTTCATTTTTGTTTTAAATTGGACTGGGAAATTAAATATTTATTTAAATAAATTCATATTATCACTTTGTTAAACAACTACCAAATTGGTTATCAAAACATTAAAATTTAGTATTAAATACCTAATTTGTGTTTTAAGACATTTTTTATCAATTGCATGATAATCAATCTAAAAGCAATTCAATTACTCTTATCTTATATTATTTTAATAAATAAATAGAAATAAAAAAAAACAAAAAAGTGATTTAAATTAGGCTGGCACAAACAAGACACCCCCTTACAAAAACCTTAAAAATTTAAAAAAGTTGATAGATGAAATATCGCTAAAAGGACACCCTATAAGGAATATTTAAAAAATTCGAATTCTCAATTGAAGGGTACCAAATCGCACCTATTGCTATTCACACAGGTAATAACCTTACAATTGATTTTAATATAAAACAGGCTGTATTAGCAGCATATTTTTTTCTTTGGTGGCATCCATGATTAAAAACAGATCGACCAAAGCCCATATTCCACAGCCGCCTAAAGTTAATAGTTTACCAACACCTAAGCCAATATCACCAATTAGAAACCGATCGATACCCAGAGCACCACCTAATATTGAAACAATTAAGCTAGTAGTTGGATCTTTGAATGGAAGGGTTTGCAGCATCATCCATTTTGAATCATCAACTGCCAGTAATCTTTCGCGGATGCGAATTAATTGGTTGCCATCGAAAAACTTCCCGTTTACCATGATGAACATATCTACTTTTTGAGTTTCCATTTTGTTATTTGTTATTGATTATTGGTTTACCATACAGTGTGAACGAAATGTAATGAAGTTCTCTGCTATATGGTTATTGGTTTTGCTATAATTACAGTAAATATAAACCTTGAGTCATAATTATTCAACAATATGGTGTGTTAAATCTTGTCTTTCTTCAAGATTTATTAAAAAGGGTTCAAGTTTAGCATATTCTTTAATGACCTTAATGGTTATAAGCGCCAGTGGAATACCAACTAAATTATTCGCTATATTTATATAATTACTAGTCATTAATTCATCAAGTACTAGAGCACTATTGCTGTATCTAAATGCAATTTGACCGATTATATTGTTTAATATCCATAATGCCCACCACCAACCAAGTGAAGTAGTTCCTTTGTTTTCGTCTACATCCATACCTTTATTTTTCAGCAAATTGATGCTTACTTCGTAAAGTTCTCTCATAATTTGTAGGGGACGGAATAAGTTAATGATTGGAACAAACCAACAGCCAGCGGCCCAACCTTCGGAGTACTGCAAATACTCTGCAATTTGGTGTAAATTATAGTAAGCCCGGCGAAACCACCTTATAAACACAACCATTGATGCGATATAAGCAATCAGATAAAACAGTGCGACTCCCCCTTCGATCAAGGAATACATTTGAACATCATCGTTTTCTAATATAGAAGCACCTTGAACAGTCGTCAAAATATGATTGCTATATAAACTCACAGATAAGGATAGTATTTCAAAAAATAATACAATCCATATAAGGACAATGGCCGTTTTTGCTCTTTGTTCGTTTGGTTTCACAGATAAGGAATTGTTAAATAAGAATCTCTATTAATTGACTTTTGACAATGTAATGTACTGAGAACAAATAAAGGATATTTTAAGCGAAAAAAAAAGACCTTCCCGAAAATTCGAAAAGGCCTTTGAATTAAAATATTCGAGTGACTATGCGTTACCCATGGCTTTTAAATGTGCCACATGAGATGCAATAGCATATCTTGTTTTTGAGTGTTCCAAATAAGGGATGTTATATTTCTGACAAACGTCCTTTACTATTTCGCTCAATGCTGGATAATGCACGTGAGAAATATTTGGAAATAAATGATGCTCAACTTGAAAATTGAGTCCGCCAGTAAACCATGACCAAAATTTACTTTTAGTTGCAAAATTGGCCGTCGTTTTTAATTGGTGAACAGCCCATTCGTCTTCAACTTTACCAGTTGTTGGGTTTGTTTCAGGAAAATGCGTTTCAGTAACAGTATGTGCTAATTGAAACACTACACTTAAAACAATGCCAGCAAAGAAACCATAGGCTAAGAAACCTATCAACCATGCTACAAATCCAACGGTATAGATAGGTATTATAACAAATAACACAAGGTGTAAGGCTTTAAACCCCCAAAACGTAAAATGATCCATGAAAGTCATTTTTTTTATTGGCATCTCTCCTACCTTATTGGTAAAATATTTTTTATAATCGGTGAAGAAAATCCAATAAATATATAACAATGCATAAGCTGCTAGGAAATAAATATGCTGGTATTTGTGAATTTTATATTTCTTTTGTGTTTCGCACAATCTTAAAAAAGGCTTTGCATTGATATCATCATCAACACCGTCGATATTGGTAAAAGTATGGTGAACAATATTGTGTTTGGTTTTCCACATAAACACATTTGCACCTAAAAAATTGAGGGACAGACCGGCCAATTCATTCACCCATTTTTTACTACTAAAACTGCCATGTGCACCATCGTGCATGATATTGAATCCAATGGCAGATGTTAGGGCACCTAGCACAAGACATTCGGCTAAATTCAACAAAATAAAAGGCGAAGTAAAGAACACCAAATGGATATAGATAGCAAGAAAAGCTGTAACAATTATAATGGCTTTAGAGTAAAGCTTAAAGTTGCCAGTTTTTATTATTTTCACTCTCTCAAAATACTCATTAACGCGGTTTCTTAACTCAGAATGGAAAGAATCAGTGGGGTTTAAAAACTTAGGGACTATCATTGATTTATAATAATGTTTAAATTAGGTGCAAATTTAAGCTTTATAAATCACAAAAAAGAGCATTTTGGGCAAATGGATCGGAAATCCGTTTAAAACGATGCGAACGTATTAATTTAAAAGAATTTAAAATATTTTTTTGTTATTTAATAAATTTTACTATTTTTGCACTCCTTAAAAGGGTGCCTAGCTCTCCCGATAGCTATCGGGAGGTTCAGAGTATCTCTAGAAAAGGAAAACAAAGGGGGCTTAGCTCAGCTGGTTCAGAGCATCTGCCTTACAAGCAGAGGGTCACTGGTTCGAACCCAGTAGCCCCCACCAAAAAAATCAAATCCCACTTTCGTGGGATTTTTCATTTTATGTGCTATTGCTATATTTTATTTTCTGAAAGAAGAGGCAAATATTATGTTGGTCAAACTTGTGACGACATCAATGAACGCATTAGAAAACACAACTCTAACCATGTTGGATTTACTGGTGGTATCGGTGATTGGACTTTAAAATACTTGGAAGAATTTGAAACTAAACAATTTGCAATTTTGCGTGAAAAAGAAATTAAAAGTTGGAAGAGCGCCAAACGAATTGAAATGCTGGTTCAGAGCATCCCGCATTAACAATGCGGGAGGGTCACTGGTTCGAACCCAGTAGCCCCCACCAAAAAAATCAAATCCCACTTTCGTGGGATTTTTCATTTTATGTGCTATTGCTACATCCTTCCAATTATTTCTTCAAGGAAATCTCAGTTAGCAAACGTATATTTTCCATCTTTAAAAATTTGTTTTCAGTTTTTAATTTAATAATCCATACAATAAGTATGATTGGCACAACGATAAAAATTATTATCAATAATAATATGATAATTAATTCAGTAGCTCCTATGTTTCCTATTTATATTTTAATTTAATAAGTTGCTACAAATAAAATGAAATAATAACATTATTTAAAATCTTCTTCCCTACCTCAATAAACTCACTGTTCCTTTTAGTACGTATTTTTTGTAATCGTTACCACGGGCTTCTATTTTATAGAAGTATACATCCTGTTGGCATGGCTCATTGTTATAGGTACCATCCCAGCCTTCTTGGGCATTGTTGCTATTAAATACTTGCTCGCCCCAACGGTTGTAAATTTCTAAATGGTAGTCGTAGATGTATAAACCCTCGGCTTTAAACAATTCGTTAATACCATTGCCATTAGGGGTAAAAGCATTTGGAACATGCATAATAGAATTAGGAACAATTAACAATTCATTCGATAGGCTTTCGGCTATATAATCGTTAGCACCATTAACTGTTTTTACAGCGAGTATTCGATAACGATATTGCTTAATGCCCGAGGTTGGTGAATAAATATCTGTAAAGAAAGTATCGGTGGTTCTTAAAACTGTTTCAAATACATTGTTTTCATTCATACGCTGCACTTCGTAATACTCAACCCCTGTTGGCCATTTTTGATAAGCTGTCCAAAAGAATTGAGGGGCCTCGTAGGGTGCCATTGGAGCCTGTTGCAACCATATACTTTTACCAATATTCGACATAGGACTAGTATCCTTACAATCATCAGCAAAGCGAATGGTATACCTATATGAAGCATTCTGTACTTCTACATCCTTAAACTCTCTTTCTGTAATACTTATTGGCAAACGAATGCTGTTATTGGTATAAGGATAAATAAATACATCTACTAATTGACTGCGTTTGTAGTTCACTGGTAATTGCCATTTAACAACGATGTTTTCGTTGTCCTTAACACTTGCCGAAATCAATTCGGGAATAGGTAAAGTATTGGTCCAGCTAGCCTTTGCCTTAGCGGTATCGCTATGGGTTTCGAGTGCATTGGCTACACCTACTACTTTATAAGTATGGTTAATGGTGCATTGTACTGTCGTATCTACGAAATTTAAAACACTTCCATTTACTATAGCCAAGGTATCATAATTGCTCGCCTTATTTAAATTCTCTCTAAGTAAATAATAATTCGCAACTGGCCAACCAACATAAGCTGACCAATTAACCAAATTGCTATTCAACGCAGATGTAGCTGTTGTATGGATAGTGCAGTGTTCAATCGTATTAATCAATTCCGATTCGGCTCCACACACATTGGTTTGTGTAATTTTAAAACAATGACTTTGGGGCACAAAATTTCTACAATTAAATAAAAAGAAGGCCGTATCTTTTTTTGTACAAGCAAAAATATTTTTCCAATTTCCATTTTCGAAATGATACAACGTATAGTTTTTAAAATCGACATCATTACTACCCGTAAACGACAACTCCGCATCGGTACTTTGTCTACTTGCATTCATTAATTGCACAACTTCTGGTGCAGCGGTATCCGCTACATGGAGTGATATTGCATCGGTCATGGTATCCCTGCAATTGTATTTATCGAACACTATTAATTTCAACAAAGCATTGCCCACTTTAGGATAAAATTTTAATTCTTGGTTGGTGCCAATCAAAGTATTATTGCTCATCCAATAAGATTGAACCGGACCTATGGCCGAACTACTTAAATTATCAACCGCAGCCGAATCGCCCAAACACAATTGATATTTAGCCGTTTTAAACAAGGCTATTGGTTTACTTATTTCAAAATCTTTTTGAGCGGTATCCATACATGCAGCGTTGTTCTCAACAATAAGGCGAGCAGTATATGAACCAATGGTATTAAATTTCTCGCTATAATCTTTTGTAATAGCGCTATGCGTATTTACCAACCAATTGCTTTTATAAGTGTTATTACTTGAATTGGTATAAGATGAATTCGAAAAATTAATGGGAGCATCTTTGCAATTAGCATCAATATTGAATACTGCTTTAGGTTTTGGCGAAACTGAAATTGTGTCCTTCAAAATCAAAATATTTTGACAATTAAAACTATCCTTTAATATTAATTTAGGATAGAACCTCCCAGTATCGGCATACATCTTCACAATATTGCCTTGAACACTGGTTTGCCCTGTACCAAAGTCCCATTCATTCGACAATAAATTTTTAGAATTTAATTGGTACTCTACCTTCAATGGGGCACAACCCGTTTTATTTTTGATGGTATAGGCGGCTACTGGTCCACCCACTTTTACAGCTTCCGACCAAACAAAAGTATTGGTACAACCCAAGCTGTTTTTAACAGTTAATTTAATATGACTGTCAGAAAGCTTGCACAAGTATACGTAATATTGTAAATTG
>JAQSCZ010000079.1 GCA_029945665.1 bacterium
TTTGAGTTCTTTTCCGTATTTTTTTATTTATTCAGACTTTCGGATAGTTATGAATGTTTCTATTGAAAATGAATTTATTTTTTATTTTTATATCCTTAAAAAGTGATTTTACGAATATTGTTTTTTGAGAGAAGTAAAAAATATAGTAATGCTATTTATTGATTTTTGGAATAATGCCATTGAGAAAAATGGCTATTTTTATTAATAGTTGTTAATATTTCTAATACTTCTAAATGATTAATATTATTTGGATTTAACATATTTCTTGTGATTTCTCGAAAAATCACGAGAAATTTCTCAAATAGGCTAGATAGCTTAATATTCCCTGAACGTTTTTTAAATTTACCTTCAGGATTTTATATGATAATAGTTATTAATCTCTTCAAAATGGTTTTGCATTTAGTTTGCAATGTCGGGTTATATGAAATCAATGTGTTGAATTGATAAATAACATCTGCATAAAATGAATTATCCACACAATTATATAATTTCTCTAAATAGGACTTACTTAAAATTAATTGATAAATTTATTTGAATGCAAAATATGTCGACAGGCCTATTTTTTTAAATTTAATACTAGAAAACGATTAATTGTTTTCAGGGCATAAGTAGCCTATAATATCATTTTTTAGCATTATGTATGGATAATTAATAGTTAATCCTGATTATGAACTTATTTTTTATTTTTATATCCTCAAAATGTGAATTTACGTATATTTTTTTTTGAGAGAAGTAAAAAATATATAGTAATCCTATTTATTAAGTGTTGAAATAGTGCCATTGAGAAAAATGGCTATTTTTATTAATAGTTGTTGATATTTCTAATACTTCTAAATGATTGATATTTTTAGGATTTAACATATTTCTCGAGCAGTCACGAGAAATAGTAATTATTTTGTATGTATATGCGAGAAACCTTAATATTCCTTGCAGTGTAGTTTGATTTCCCTAAAGGATTTTATATAATTATAGTTATTAATCTCTCCAAAATGGTTTTGCATTTAGGTTGTATTGTGGGGTTATTTGAAATCAATGTGTTGAATTGATAAATAACATCTGCATAAAATGAATTATCCATACAATTATATAATTTCTCTAAATAGGACTTACTTAAAATTAATTGATAAATTTATTTTAATGCAAAATATGTCGACAGGCCTATTTTTTAAAATTTAATAGTAGAAAACGATATATTGTTTTTTTGGCATATCTAGCCTATCTTATCATTTTATCGTATTATGTATGGATAATTAAAAGTTTCTATTGAAAATGAACTTATTTTTTATTTTTATATCCTCAAAAAGTGAATTTACGTATATCATTTTTTGAGAGAAGTAATAAATATATGGTAATGCTATTTATTATGTGTTAAAATAGTGCCACTGAGAAAAAAGGCTGTTTTTATTAATAGTTATTAGTATTTGTAATATTGCTATGTGATTAATAATATTTGGATTTAACATATTTCTCGTGATTTCTTGAAAAATCATGTGAAATTTCTCAAACAGGCTAGAAAGCTTAAGACTCATTGTACGTTTTTAAATTTCCCTTCAGGATTTTATATGATAATAGTTATTAATCTCTCCAAAATGGTTATGCATTTAGTTGGCAATATGGTGTTAATTGAAATCAATGTTAATCCTAAAATTGTAATTTTAGAAGGAAAAGGGGTCTATGAAAATTTAGTAGAAGTATGCATGGAGATAAAAAACACTTGGGATAAAAATTCACAGGTTGGATTTCTAAATTCACAAGAACTTAAAACTTCATTTATTGGCTATAGTAGACTCTTTAGTAATATTACTTCTAATAAAGAAGTATTGGCAAAAACTATTGAAGAATTACTAAAACGATAAGTAATGCTTTTGTAATTCACTATTAAGTATTACCATAATTTCAGTTATTAAAAACCAATTCAAAAATTCAATCAGTTATGAGCTAATAAATGAAAATATTTCAGTTAAAAAATTTGGGAGATTAGTTAACCCTGCCATTCCATCCCTGTAGATTATAACATCCTGATTATATTTAGCCATGCAATACTTCTGAAAAAAGCCTTATTGACACACTAATAAACTTAATTAAACATTCAAAATAACAAATGATAACCAACCAAAATACCAATTTCGTTTACTTCTCGGAAAAGATATTGGATAATCAGTATAAGGATGCCTATGCCCGGATCAAAGCCATCCTTGATAAGAATAGTATTGAAAGCGGGCTGTTAAAAGGGACAAAGGATGTCTGGTGTCGTGACTATATGCCCATACAGTTAAGCAAAGACAAGTTTGTACAATTTCGTTACGACCCTAGTTATTTAAAAAACTTTACCCACTTAAAAACGAAGCCAAGGGTGGTGCATATTGCTCATAATCTAGATCCTATTGTTTCCAATATTAACTTGGATGGGGGTAATGTGGTGCAATGGGAAGATAAAGTAGTTATATCAGCAAGAGTCTATAAAGAAAACCCTGAGTATGCAGATAAGTTTATATTGAGAAAGGAATTGGAAAAATTATTCGAGTCGGAGGTCATTATCATTCCAGAAATAGAGTCTGATCTGACTGGTCATGCCGACGGAATGGTGCGCTTTCTAAATGGCAAGGCGCTAATCGGCAATAGCCGTGAACTAGAATTTGAATATTGGAGTGCCAGAATGAATCGTGTTTTAGAAACCCATGACCTATTTTATGCAGATATACCCTTTATGTTGCAATACAAGGACCGAATGAATCCCGAAACGGCAATCGGTTGCTACGTGAATTTTTTGGAAGTTGGCAACCTGATTGTTTTGCCTATTTTTGAAGTGCCTGGCAACCACGATGAAGAGGTGCTCGCGTTGTTCAAGATCTATTACCCTAAGAGGATCATTGAGACGGTCAATATTAATGAAGTGGCAAATCAAGGTGGATTGCTTAACTGCATCACTTGGACAATTCTAAAATAACTAAAACATGGGAAATATTATTCCACTAAATTCCACTTACCAATCAAATCCTAATTATCAATTAGCGCTATTAGAATTATCAGGTACCATAAGTGCTATGGAAGAAGTACTTAAAGACAATATGATTAATTTGGCCACTATTGGCAAATGGAAAGAATGGTCAGATGCCATACCTGAGGGAGACGTATTCACCTTTACAGAAGAAATGTTGAGTAACACGGGCGATAAAAACATAGAGGCTCTCTACCAATTAATTCATCAAATGATGGCCATAAAATCGAACTTCAAAATCAATTTATAACAGAGATTAATACTACAAAATGGAATTACTTATTTATTGCCTCCTTGGCCTAGCAATTATAACCCTCATATTGGTCATAGCATTCAGCTCAAAACCAAATAAGATCAACCTTGAATTATCTCAAAAAATGATTGCTTTGGAAACCAGTTTATCAAAAATAGAATCCAACCTCAAAGAAGATTTTAAAATTAACCGTGAGGAAAGCAGTAAGCTGGCCAAAGACAACAGAGAGGAACTTAACAATACCCTTAAAGATTTTAAAAAAGAACTAAGTGAAACATTAAAAGCCATTACCGAACAATCGGCTAAAGATGCTGTGCAACAAAGGGACACTTTAATGGCTGCTTTCAAAGGCTTTCAGGAGTCATTTGACAAGAATGTGAGTTCATTTAATGAATTGCAAAAAGAGAAATTCGGGATCTTAGAAAACAAACAAAACGAACTCATTAAACAGACCGAAACCAAACTGGATATTATCAGACAAACTGTTGATGAAAAACTTGCCAAAACCTTGAGTGAACGGTTGGGGCAGAGTTTTGAAACGGTAGGTAAACAATTGATAGAAGTGCAAAAAGGATTGGGTGAAATGCAGACCATTGCCACCGATGTTGGCGGACTAAAAAAAGTATTGAGCAATGTAAAATTGAGAGGTGGTGTGGGCGAAGTACAACTGGCCTTGCTATTGGAACAAATACTTGCACCTACACAATACACAGCCAATGTAAGAACTAAAAAAGGCAGTAGCGACCCCGTAGAGTTTGCCATTAAATTACCGGGACGCAGTGAAGATGAAAGTGAATTTGTGTACTTGCCCATTGATGCCAAATTTCCGAAAGACATGTATGAGCATTTATTAACTGCTTATGAAACTGCGATACCCGAAGATGTGGAAGTAGCCACTAAAAATTTAGAAACCACCATTAAAAAAATGGCGAAAGACATCCGAGATAAATACATTGACCCACCGCATACAACAGATTTTGCCATCATGTTCCTGCCATTTGAAAGTATTTATGCAGAGGTCATCCGAAGAAGTTCATTGATTGATCAGTTAAGAACAGAATTCCAAATTACAGTTGCCGGACCAACCACCTTAATGGCGATACTGAACAGTTTACAAATGGGCTTTAGAACACTTGCCTTGCAAAAGCGCAGCAGCGAAGTATGGAAAGTTTTAGGTTCTGTGAAAAAAGAATTTGAAAACTTTGGAGGTCTACTTGAAAAAGCGCAGAAAAACATTCAAACGGGTCTTGGCCAATTGGATGATGTGGTAGGCACCAGAACCAGGGCCATTCAACGCCAACTAAAAAATGTGGAGACCTTGCCAGCGCTGGAAGCTACTAGTAATTTACCCGATGTGATTCTGATAGCTTTGGATGAGGAGAAGGAGGCTTGATAAATTATAATTCATAGTTAGAACAGAATGACTTTTGATGATATCCTTTATTTTCAAATGACATGGCAATGAATCGGAAAACAATGAATCATCTTTCCATCCGCCTTAATTTTTTCTTGATTTCTTCATTAGTAACATATTTGTCTAGTAATATGGCAATTAAGAATAAAAGCTTTACATTCGCTTTTTTACTAATTAACGTTTAAAGTAAGAATATAGATGACGAACCAAAATCCTGAGCAAATAGCCCGCGACCATATCGACCAACAGTTGAGGGCTTGTGGCTGGATGATACAAAGTGTAAAGCAAGTTAATCTTAATGCAGGTATCGGGGTGGCCGTTAAAGAATATTTAACAGATGTGGGTCCTGCAGATTATGTTCTATTCGTAGATGGTAAACCTTGTGGCGTTATAGAAGCAAAAAGAGAAGAAGAAGCCCACCGTATAAATGTGCATGAAGACCAGTCTGAAGGATATGCCAAATCAAAACTCAAACATTTAAAAAATGAGCCCTTGCCTTTTGTATATATTAGTACAGGCGAAGTAACTCGTTTTACTGATTTTACCGACCCTAAACCAAGGGCAAGAGAAATTTTTAGTTTTCATAAGCCAGAAACATTAAGGGATTGGCAAAAAACAAATAAATCTTTAAGAACTAGGTTACTCGATTTACCTGCTTTGCAAATTGAAAATCTGCGCGATTGCCAGATTAATGCGATTACTAAACTGGAAATATCATTTAAGGCAAATCGTCCCAAAGCATTAGTGCAAATGGCAACTGGTGCAGGCAAAACTTTTACTGCAATTACTGCAGTTTATAGATTGTTAAAATATGCGAAGGCAAAAAGAGTATTATTTCTTGTCGATACAAAAAATTTGGGCGAACAGACAGAACAAGAGTTTATGTCTTTTGTGCCAAACGATGACAATAGAAAGTTTACTGAGTTATACAGTGTACAAAGATTAAAATCTAGTTATGTAGCCAATGATAGTCAAGTTTGCATTAGCACCATTCAAAGGTTGTATGCTATTCTTAAAGGTAAGGAATTAGATGAAAAAGAAGAAGAGGAAAATCCTAACGAGACCATGTGGCAACCCAAGGAAATTCCTCCTATTGAATATGATGCCAAAATGCCAATTGAGTTTTTCGACTTTATTGTAATAGACGAATGCCATAGAAGTATTTACAACTTATGGAAACAAGTTTTAGAATATTACGATGCTTTTGAAATTGGATTAACCGCTACTCCTGATAAAAGAACCATTGGCTACTTTGATCAAAATATGGTGAGTGAATACTCTCATGAAATGGCCGTTGCTGATGGTGTGAATGTAGGCTATGATGTTTTTACAATAGAGACTAAAATAACACAACAAGGCGCTACATTGTGGGGAGGTGAATATGTTGAACATAGAGAAAGACTCAGCCGCAAAAAGCGCATGGAGTTGCAAGACGAAGATGAAGTTTATTCAAAACAAAAGTTGGACAAAGATGTGGTAAATCCAAATCAGATAAGGACTATTATACGGACTTTTAAAGAACACCTTCCTAATATTTTTAATGATAGATTTGATGCTAATGGTGTATTCGAAGTACCCAAAACTTTAATTTTTGCTAAAACAGATAGCCATGCCAATGATATTATTGATATTGTTAGAGAAGAATTTGGTGAGGAAAATAAATTTTGTAAGAAAATAACTTATAACAGCGAGGATCCTAAAAGCACATTGGCACAATTTAGGAATGATTATCATCCAAGAATTGCTGTGACAGTGGATATGATTGCTACAGGTACCGATGTAAAACCTTTGGAGTGTTTGCTTTTTATGCGCGATGTAAAAAGTAAAAATTACTTTGAACAAATGAAGGGCAGAGGTACTAGAACCATTGCTTTAGATGATTTGCGAAAAGTAACACCTACTGCAAAATTCACCAAAGATCATTTTGTAATTGTGGATGCTATTGGTGTTACCAAAAGTTTAAAAACAGATAGCAGACCACTAGAAAAAAAGCCAGGTATTCCTTTGAAAGATTTATTGCAAGCTATTGCTGTTGGGGCTCGAGACGAAGAATTATTTACTTCGCTTGCCAATAGATTAACAAGACTTGATAAACAAATAACAGAAAAGGAGAAACAACTGTTTGCAGAAAAGGCCAATGGTAAAAGTGTTTCGCAAGTTGTTAAAGAACTTCTAAATGCATTTAATCCAGATGTGTTAGAAGAAATAGAAACCAAAGTAAGAAGTGAGAAACCAGATGCCGCACCTTTAGAGATTGAAGCAGATATTAAAGTATTATTTGAAGAATTGCAAAACGAAGCGGCCAAGGTATTTACAGGAGATTTAAATGAATACATTGAAAATGTGCGCAAGGCACATGAGCAGAAAATTGATTTGGCAAATCCCGATGAAGTAATAAATATTGGTTGGGATAAAGACAATAAAGATAAAGCACAATTACTTATCAAAGATTTTGAAGCGTGGATGTTACAGAATAAGGATGAGTTGCTAGCTTTACAGATCTTTTACAATCAGCCATACAGAAGAAGAGAACTTACATACACAATGATCAAAGATGTGTTGGAAAAGTTGCAAATAGACAAACCTGCACTAGCGCCTATGCATATATGGAGGGCTTATGAATTATTAGAAAAATGCAGCGGCTCGCCAAGAAATGAATTGACGGCTATTGTTTCTTTGATGCGTAAACTAAGTGGATTAGATACCACTTTAACAAGCTATGACAATATTGTGGATGAAAACTTTAAACAATGGATTTTTAAAAAGAATGCAGGACAACACAACCGTTTTAACGAAGAACAGATGTCATGGCTTAGAATGATCAAAGATTATGTGACCAACAGTTTTCATATAGATAAGGATGACTTTGATTTAAATCCATTTAATGCGCAAGGTGGTTTAAGTAAAATGTGGCAGTTGTTTGGGGAGCAAACAGAGACGATTATAAATGAATTAAATGAAGTATTGGCAGCATAATGGCGGATTAGCTACCTCAGTAGGTAACATAGTAAATAGAAGATGAGGAATTGAACATAGTGGCAAAAGTAATGGAGAAGATACGAATAGAGTTATTAGGCTATAACCTAATATTGAGCAATTATAAGCTATAAACCTAATATTTGGCAATTATAAGGATATAAGCTAATATTGTAGAAGTAAATACCGCAAAGTAGCATTGATACAAATAAAAAGACAACTAAGAAATCAATACAATGATTAAAGCAGTTATAACAGGAGATATTATAGCATCTACTAAGTTAACTACTAAACATAGAGAGTGGTTAACTAGAGCATTAAAGAAGACTCTTAAGGTTTGGGATAAGGACTTTGAAATGAAAAGTGAACTATACCGTGGTGACAGCTTTCAGTGTTTACTAAGCGATATTTCTACCGCATTAAGAGTTGCCATCCTTATCAAAACATACATAAGAAGCCTTAACCCTTCAGAGCCATATGATATTTATAACCGTAGAATACCCGATAAACCAAAAACTATACTTAGGCCGCAATGGCTATTTGATACGAGGATCACTATAGGAATTGGCGAAGTTGAATCAGAAATGAAATCTATTGCTACTTCTGATGGAGAAGCATTTCATATCTCAGGAAGATTACTGGATGAAATAAAGGGAAGTAAGCAAACGATAGCAATGAGAACAAATGATGAGCACAATGACGAACTTGAAACAGAAATGGTTCTACTTGATTATATCATAGCAAGAACTACAGCATTACAATGTGAGGTGGTGAATTTGAAATTATTAGATTATACCGAAACAAAAATTGCAAATATCCTCAATATTCAACAATCTGCTGTCAATCAGAGGTCAAATAGTGGAGGATGGTATGCGATAGAGAAAATGGTAGAAAGATTTGAGACAATTTATGGATAACTTTACATTTTTTTCATTGGAGCAGGGCAATTTGCTCATTAGACTTATTGTTGCACATCTCTTGGCTGATTTTGCTTTTCAGTCTAGTAAAATGGTTGACAATAAAAAATGGTTCTCAAAAGAAATGCTTCTCCATTTAGGTGTTGTTTATGTATGTACTGCCTGCTTAAGCGGGTGGTGGCTAGGTGCATTAGTAATTGCTATTTTACATTATCTAATTGATGGATTTAAAATTGAGGCTAAGAAGCATGAAATAGGTACTGAACTTAAACGCTTCCTATTAGATCAGGCATTGCATATTATTTCTATTGTTGTTGTATGGATGCTAGCTTATAATCTTTACACCAATGTAACGAAAGCCTTTGTATTACCATTCAGTAATTACAAAATTAGCTTAATATTACTGGGATATTTAATAGTTATTTTGCCTGTTGGTTATATCATAAAATTTGCAACGCTTGGCATGCAATCGAGCAAATTGAAGATAGAACCTGAAGCAAACAATACCGATGGAAATAGTCAAATTGAAAAGGATAAACAAGCAAAGAATGAACATGGGGGCAAAATGATTGGCATTTTTGAACGTATCATCATCTTAACTTTTGTACTATTGGGCCAATATGAGGCAATTGGATTTTTAATCACAGGAAAAAGCATTATCAGATTTGCTAGTCATGATGAAAATATTAAAAGCGAATATGTTTTAGTTGGAACCATGATGAGTTATTCTATTTCTATTATTGCAGGTGTTTTAATTAATTGGTTAATATCGTTAATAATTTAATGAAAGACTCACAGATTAACCCGCAAGAACATTCTGAAATTAAGGTCTTAATTTTAAGAAAATACTTAGAAAAGTATCTTAGTATTCTTTCTTTAGCCGCTCATGTTAATGAAGTAGAAGTCTATGATCTCTTTTGTGGCGAAGGTGTTTATGAAAATGGCAAGGAAGGCAGTCCAATCATAATATTAAAATTGATAAATGAAATTTATGCTAAAAATGCCCCTCAAATAAAAGGCAAGCTAACATTTAAATGCCAATTTAATGATAGGAATATTGATAAAATTGAAAAATTGAAAAAAAGCTTAAAAATAAAAGACTTACATATTGATAAAATAGGCACGGTTAATTGCACTAGCTCAGATTATAATGAGATAAAGCAACAATTGTCTAATCGCAGGACTACCTCAAATAAACGAACATTTATATTTATTGACCCCTATGGATACAAAGATATTTCAATTGTAGACATAGAAAATATGCTTTCAGATAAACATACAGAAGTTTTACTGTTTCTGCCAACTCAATTCATGTATAGATTTGAAAAAAATGCAACTCCTGAAAGTTTGCAAAATTTTTTGAATGAAGCAATGAAAAATGACGCAGGCAATAGCAAATCACCAATTAACTTTATAAATAATCTAAGAGATGGGTTTGCAAATAGATTAAAAGGCAAGCATTATGTAGATTCATTCATTATAACTAGAGATATAAAGCAATATTTTTCGATGTTTTTTTTCACTAGTCATATTTATGGATTTGAAAAGTTTCTTGAGGCGAAATGGGATATTGATGAGCAACAAGGAAGAGGTTGGAGTCCAATTCATGTTGGCCAACAAGACTTATTTAATCAAGTACAGACAAAGCCAAATACCGACCATTTTGAAGAAAATTTACTTGTTTTTTTGAAAGAGAAAAGAACTAATATTGAAGTACATAATTTCACAATAGAGAATAGGCATCTTATTCCTCATGCCAATACTATTCTCAAAGAACTGCAAAATTCAAATCGACTACAAGTAACTTTAGATGATGGGAAGGATGCAAGAAAAGGATCATTCTATATTGGCTGGAATGAGGTAAAATCTAATAAAATAAAAAGCAATATTCTAATAAAATAAACATATATGGCACAATCAAGTATAGAATGGACGGAAATGACATGGAACCCAACCACAGGTTGCGATAAGCTCTCTGCCGGATGTAAATTTTGTTATGCAGAGGTTATGTCGAAACGCCTGCATGCGATGGGGATTGAAAAATATAAAAATAACTTTGAAATTACTATTCATGAAGATGAACTAAATACACCCTATACATGGAAAAAATCTAAAGTTGTGTTTGTGAATTCAATGAGTGATTTGTTTCATAAAGAAGTTCCAATTGAATTTATTCAGAAAGTATTTAAAGTAATGAAGGATAATCCACAGCATGTCTTTCAGGTACTAACCAAAAGAGCCGATGTGTTGAGGTATTATGACAGTGAAGGTTGGTTAGATTGGAGCCATAATATATGGATGGGTGTATCTGTTGAAAATGCTAAAGTAACCAATCGCATTGATTTATTAAGAGAAACAAAAGCAAGGGTAAAATTTTTATCATGTGAGCCATTAATTGGCGCTCTGCCAAAAATGAATTTACAGGGAATAGATTGGGTTATTGTAGGTGGAGAAAGTGGCAGAAAACCCAGAGCTATGAAAGAAGATTGGGTAATGGATATAAAAGACCAATGCCAAAATGCAGATGTTGCATTTTTCTTCAAACAATGGGGCGGAACCAATAAGAAAAAAACTGGACGAATTTTGGAAGGAAAGACCTGGGACGAAATGCCTGAAATAATTGATAATTTATAAATGGACGGAATAAGAGAGGCATCAAAGCAATTGCAAATAAGGAAGCTGGGAGAAGTGTGTACTCATTCTAAAGGGAAAAAACCTGGTGTTTTAAAAGATTCAAAAACTAAAGATTGCACAGTCCCTTATATAAATATTAAAGCATTTGAAAAAGGAATTATTTCTGAATATACAAATGGAGAGAAGTGTAATATTGCGAATGATGATGATTTGTTGATGGTATGGGATGGCGCAAGATGTGGTTTAATTGGCAAAGCAAAAAAAGGTGCAGTAGGGTCAACACTTATGAAAATCCTCCCAAAGGAAAATATAAATAAAGAATATTTATACCATTTTATCAGTTCTAAATTTTGGACTTTAAATACAAAACCTAAAGGTGTTGGAATTCCTCATATTGAACCGACTTTGCTTTGGAATTTTGAATTAGTTGTTCCCTCACTCCCCGAACAACTAGCCATAGTTTCCAAAATAGAAGAACTCTTCAGCGACTTAGACAGCGGCATAACTCAACTTAAAACCGCACAACAGCAATTGAACGTTTATCGACAAAGTTTGTTGTCGGCAGGCACAAGTGGTATGCTTTCTGGAACAAATGAAACCTTTGTTAATGCAATCACAATCGGGGAGCCTAAACTAAAAAATAATAAATGGAAAGTTGTTAAGTTAATTGATATAGCCAAATTGGAATCGGGTCACACACCAAGAAAAGATACAAAATCGTATTGGGAGAATGGTGATATTTATTGGCTTTCATTACAAGATATAAGGGCACTTGATGGCACAATTGTAATGGATACGAAATATAAAACTAATAGGTTAGGAATTGAAAATTCTAGCGCGAGATTATTGCCAGAAGGAACTGTCTGTTTTTGTAGAGATATCTGTTTAGGTTATGTAACGATACTAGGTAAAGTTATGAGCACAACACAACATTTTGCAAATTGGATTTGCACAAATGTTCTAAATAATAAATATTTAATGTATTGTTTTATGGCCTCAAGAGATAGTCTAATTCGCCAAGGACAAGGAACCACTGTAAAAACAATTTATATGCCTGATTTGAAGGAAATGAAAATACAATTACCATCCATAAAAGAGCAACAACTCATTGTTTCCGAATTGGACAAGAAGCTCACTTTATGCGATAAAATAGAAGAAATTATTAACCAAAGTTTGCAACAGGCGGAAACCTTAAGACAGAGTATTTTGAAGAAGGCATTTGACGGGGAGTTGGTAAATATTATTTAGCATGAACATTTTAAATAGAAGTGCAATCACCATTTCGTACAAAAAACCATTTATTGACTGGAATAATGATTTAACACCGGATATGCTTTTGGAAGAAAATATGTTGGGAGAATCAAAAACCTACCTTACCAATGCGTTTTTTGACGATGCAGAAAAATTAATGAAGAAATATTTTAAAGATATTTTTGAAATGGAATTAGAAGGGATGTGGACAGACGAAAATGATTGGCCTCAAAAAAGAACGTTTAAATTATTTAACGAGTGGTTCAACTATGAAGTAAGCGATATTGTAATAGATTTATCAAAGAATGAAATATATGATTAAAATAGAAGAAACCATTAGCCAAAGTTTGCAGCAGATGGAAACTTTGAGACATAGTATTTTGAAGAAGGCATTTGAGGGGGAATTAATTTAATGAATTACCATTATCACAGAAAATATAATCCTGATGATGTTCTTGTTTACATTGAAGAATTCATTAAAGAAGCAGGCACTGTTTTGTTTGACTTCCTTGATTCAGATGAATATGAGCGTTTTTCAAGTTATGGAGAAAAGAACAATTCACAAGATAGTGGCAGTATGGTTATTGTTAATAATTATAGACTCAAAACGATTCAAGAAAACACAGTTTATGCAATCAAACGTAGTGTGATAGAAAGATGGAGTGAGCAAAATATTATTGATAGCGAAAATCAAAACTCCTTTCTAATTGGTTATAGAGTGGAGTTGCCAAACACTGAAAATCAGGTCTTCAGTGAATCTGTTTCTTTAGATGAACTTTCGAATAGTAATCGAGCATACTATGTTCATGGAAATGGAAATCTGAAATTACTTTCACTTCAACTTAAAGGTCAAATAAGTATAATGGTCAGGAATGTTGGACAAGGTAACTGGAATGAAATTAAGCAGAATGATTCTGTTAAAATTGTTTTTGATGCTGGTGCGCCAACTAACGCAAGCAACATTTCGGTTTTGGGAATTATCGGCAGTAAAGCAATCGAGTATTCTAAAGACAGACCTGGACTTATTTTGTCGCACTGGGACAAAGACCATTACCATTCTTTGCTGGGAATGAGCAATGCAGAATTAGGTGGTTTTTCGTTTTTCATTTGTCGAAATTTTATCCCAAATTTAACAAGTAGGAAACTGTTTGAAAGAATTAAAAAAGCACTTGGCCTAAATAATATTATTGCAATTGCAGCTGGAAATAAGGTTACTAGAGGAGGCCCTACATGTTTAAAGCCTTTGACAGCCATTAATAACCAGATCGTTATTTATAACGGGCAAAGGAATAAAAATAGAAATTTATCGGGGCTTGTACTTACAATAAAGACTGGCAAAGCTAGTGCGATTTTATCTGGGGATTGTTATTATGAACAAATTTCAAGGGATATTCTACCACATTTAAACTATACTTGTGATCATTATTTAATTGTTCCGCACCATGGCGGAAATGCTGGCAATTATCTCTATAATTCAAACAAGCGTAATAAGCTGAAAGAAGCTATTATATCTGTTGGCAATAACCCATATAAACCACCTCATCCTTATCAGAACAATATTAAAAATCTTGTTATATCTGGATTTAAAATAATCAGAATGGATAGAATTATTGGTGACTATGGATTTAAACTATGAATTTAGATATTTGTAAATATGACCTCATTTTAATATTTTGAAAAATTGATGCAATATAAAATTGAAGCAAACGATATAGATAAAATAAAATAAAACATATATTGAAAAATGGAAAAGAGATTAATGCGATTGGTTTGGAATTATAATGATTGGGAAACCCCAATAGAGAGAAAATATAACACTTCACTTTGGAAAGATGGAAAGAATGACGCTTCATTCGAGAAATCATTTGGATTTGGTGGTGAAGATTGGTTGTTTAATTCAAGATATAATATTGATGGCTTTCAATATGGCTACATAAGAGGAGTTGATAAACTTTCAAGCAGTTTAGAAAGTATTGACGAACTATTTCTATACACAATAGATTCTGCAAGTAAAAAGAGGCTACTTGTTGCAAAAATTATGAATGTTGAAATTATAGAAGGTTATGATGAAATTCAAAACTTTATTTCACCTATCATAAATGGCTTTCTTGATCATCATATCGATGAACTGAAAGTTGTAGGTGCAGATTATCAAAGAATAATTGACAACCCATTGCAATTTAATGTCAGATTCAAACTCGAAGACGTTACTAAATATGGCTATTTAAATGAAATAAAAGTATTAAGTACACCCAGTTTTAGTCGCTTTACACCTTATATTGTCGACAATACTTTAGAAAAAAAACTTTTAAATAATATTATCACACCATCAACTTTTATCTTTAAAAAAGGGAAATCAAAATCAGTTGAAGCACATAAAAGGACTAATTTGGGAGGTCAAAGTTTTAACAAGCGTGTTCATTCAGATATTACAGAAGATTTATATAAATATTTAATTGATATAAAATCTGTCAACAAGGATAAAATATCAATTGAGAATTCTCGTGTTGGCGGATGTGTTGTGGATGGAGTAATTCAGCATACAAATACGTATTCTTTTTTTGAAATTAAGACCGCTAGCACTGCAATAGCCAATATTCGTGATGCAATGGGGCAACTTATTGAATATTCACATTTGGATAAGAACACTAAAATTGAAAAATTAATTATCGTTGGACCTGCAATGATGAATAATGAAGAAGAAAAATACTTTAATAGAATTAGGAATGCAATTAATCTTAAACTTGAATATTGGGGTTATAAAATGAATGAAAAAAAATTGAAAGATAAATTCAAAGTATATTAACAAAATGAGCAACAATACATCTTCAATAGTAAGCAAAGTATGGAGTTTCTGGAGAGTGTAAAATAAACTGTGTCAAAATTCGAAAATAATTAAGAATTTTGAACAA
>JAQSCZ010000080.1 GCA_029945665.1 bacterium
TTATACTTAGCATTCGGGTCACTCCAAGTGCGGGTTGGCATTGGGCTACCGAAGGTAGCATAATGCCAAGTGCTTTGAGGCTTTGTCGTTATTGGGTTTACTTTATATGGAGAAAATTGGAAAAATTGCATTTATATGCTATAATTGAATCAAAATTAATATAATAAAATGGCAAAAACAAGTATTTATTTACCTCTTACTTTTTTGTTTAAAAAGTTTGTTTCCGAAACAAGTTCTGGTAAAAGATTGCAAAAGAATGGAAAACTAGTTGCCATCTCAACTTTAAAAAATTATCAAGCCTTGTTAGTCAATCTTGTTGAGTTTTCTGTTTTGAAGGAAGAGGATTTGCAGGTGAATATAGCTTTTAAATATTCGAAGAGAACTTTTGAAGTTGAAAAAAGAAAATACAATAAATTCTATAAACAATTTACCGATTTTCTTTACAAAAAAAACTGCACCGATAATTATGTGGGCATGCTAATTAAAAATTTAAAATCTTTTTTTATTTACCTCAATCAAAGTAAAGGTTATCAAACAGGCGATTTTTACAAGAATTTTTATGCCCGAAGAGAAGAAATTCCAATCATTGTTTTAAGCCAAGAGCAATTACAATTTTTAATAAACGATAAAAGTTTTCATGAAGCTTTATTGCCACACTTGAAAGTTACAAAAGATATATTTGTTATAGGTTGCACCATTGGTTTGCGTTTTTCTGATTTAATAACTTTGAGGTCGCGAAATGTAGAAGTAATAGGTGATAAAACTTACATTGTAACAAAATCTAAAAAAACCGAAACAGCCACCCGAATTAAAATTCCAGAATATGTTACAAGTATTTTGAAAAAACACAAAGGCAAACAAACTACTTTATTGCCAAGTATATCATTAAACCAATTTAATAAAAACCTAAAAGTAATAGCCACACAAGCGGGTTGGACTTATGAAGTGGGCAAGGAGCGAAGTAAACGCGGCATTCGCAAGGAATTAAAGAAGAATGGCAAAGTTTATAAATTCTGTGACATGGTTTCAAGTCATGTCATGCGAAGAACTGCCATTACCACGTTGTTGGTTTTAGGAATGCCAGAAACATTGGTTCGGAAAATAAGCGGTCATGCCGCCAATAGCAAAGAGTTTTTTAAGTATGTTAAATACTCAGAATCTTTTTTGGACGATGAAACCGATAAAGCATTTAATAAGCTAGTTCCTTAATATGTTTTAAAAGAGGATATTTTTTAAAAACTGCACATAATTCTCATCCATTAAATGATGGTTTTTACATTATTAGAGAGTGTGCCATTTTGCAGTACATCATTAGTTGACTTAGGTTGAGAAATTGAAGTTATTGAGGTATTATATTTATTTATTTAAAAATTTATTTGTCATTATTTATAGGGACAATGATGGAATAATAAATTTGTAACTATTTGGCTAGTAGTTGAATGTAAAACTTTGGAAGATTGTCTTCATGTCGCTTCGTTTTTTAAATACAGCGTTTTAATTTACATTTGAATAGCAAAACCTATAAAGCATGGAATGCCTCTTTAAATGATCAATTGACTAATGCGTGTAGCCACTACCATATTATTATTTTTATGCATGTCGCAGATTTACGCGCAAAAGAAAATTACCTGTGATACTTGCATACGAACTTCACTGCATGTTCAGCAGCAAAAAATAGAAAGCAGTATCCATTCAATAAAGAATGAATCAAACGCATTGGCGGATAGCAATGCGGTTAAATCTAAAAAGAAATTAACACAGGTGGTTAAGAAGGAAGATACATCTTTTAAAAATTCAAAAGCAAAAATAACGGCCAAAATAGACAGCACAGCAAGAAATAAATATAAAGCCAAAGGCAAAGAAGCACTAAAAAAAGAACTACAACCTTTAAGTGCTGCAAAAACGAAAGCCAATAACCAATGGACGCAAGCAAAAAAAGTATTGAAACATCCATTTAAACTAACTGGAGAAATACGCTCTGAAAGTTTTGCAGCTACAGCACAAAATCCCATGCTAAGAAACGAACCTGTGTATAGTCGTTTGTATATTGCCCCTACTATCTCTTTTTTAGGTTTGCCTTTTAAAGCTAATTTCTTTTTAACTACTGAGAATAACAATACCTATAAGAGTAATTTTTTCTCCTTTAAATTCGATGCCAATGCAATGCGCCAACAAGCAGCTACGAAAATTCAAAATGAGATAGATGAAGCCAAGAAAACCGATCGATTGAGGCAACATGATATTCAAAAAAATACTTTAGAAACCCAGCGCTACGAAGATGAACTAAATGGTATGAAAAGTAAAATACCCGATGCCGATGCCTTACAAAAAACATTGCAACAACAAGCCGAAGAAAAAAGTAAAGCCTACCTAGAACAAGAAAGACAGGCAGCCGAAGAAAAATTAAAAAATGCGAGCGAAGAAGAACAACTAAAAATAAAGCAAGCACTCAAACAAAAAGAAGATTCTATTATCAACCACTATAAAAAAGAAGCTGGCGATTCTATCATGGCATCAAAAAGTAAGTATGGTGAAAAAATGGATACTTCTCAGATGAATGAATACAAAAATAAAGCAGCCGATGATACTGCACAATTAGGTCAATATTTAAGAATGCTGCAAAAGGTAGAAGACCTAAAAGCACAAAAACAAAAGTTAAATGATCTAAGACAAATGGATTCAACAAAAATATTGCAAAAGGCTGGTGGTGTTCGCAATCCAGATGACCTGCGCAAATTGGCCAAAGAGCAATTGCCTGGTAATGCATTTTTAAAAACAGTATTGGCGGTAGATAGATTTGGGATAGGGGTTGTAAACCCACAATACTCTGAATTTACTTTGTATGCCGCCTCAGTAAAAGGTTTGGATATTGGTATTAATAAAGACCAATGGTTTTATGATTTAACCATTGGCAAAACCACCAAACAATTTACAGGGCCATTCACGAGTACCAAACCTGTTTATGATAGAAATATAGGAGTCGCCAGAATTGGTTATGGTGAATTAAAAAGCGATCATATCTCAGCCGAATATTTGTATGCTTTTGATGCAAAAAGTACAGATATCAATACCCCTCAAATACGCAATGGTGTATTAAATTTAAATGCGCAATTTAAGTTATTTAAGTTAACACAAATAGAAGCCAATGCTGCTCAAAGTGTGTACAAAGAATCGTTCACAACCTTGCAAACCAATTATGTATCGAGTACTGCTAAAACCAATGATGCCTTAAGTACAAATGCTAATAAAGCCTACTTATTAAAAGCCACACATACGGTTTCGAAGAATGCAAAAATAGAAGCGCAAATTAAGCAAACAGGAGCTGCATTTAGAACGATAGGTAATCCCTTTTTAAGACGCAACTTTCGCGAATTTGAAATTAAACACGAACAACAATTTTTTAAAAAGAAAATAAAATTCTCTGGCTTTTACAAAGAAATGCGTGATAATTTAATTGAGTTAAATAAAGCCACGAACCGATTAAAAGGGTATGGATTAAAACTCTCAACTGCTTTCGAAAAATTCCCCAATTTAATGTTGAGTTATAGTCCTTATCAGCAAGGTAACAACCACCCTGATAGTATCTATAGAACCAATAATCAATTCTCGGTTACCAATGCCATGATTACTTATAAGAAGCGATATAAAACCATTGCTTGGAATGGCTTGGTAAGCTATACCCGCTCGGCCATGGAGATTAATGATAAAGGTAGTGTTGCTTATCGTTTGGTAAGTACAGTGCATACATTGCAAATGGGCAATCGCAATACCAGTATCATCAGTTATTTAAGCAATGTCACTGCTCCATTTGTAGATTCATTGAACTCTAATTCCATACAAATTAACCATACTTATTTAGCTACTAAAAAAACCAATATCACTTTGCTAAGCGAACAAACCAAATACAAAAATGGCGCGTATAAAATGGGCGGTGGTATGCAAATAACTTCCACTGTTTTTAGAAACTTTACACTAAGCGTATTGGCCCGTTACGACAAGTTACACAAGTTGTGGCATTTGGAGGATGCCAATGTGTTTACGGGGAGAGTGGTGATGGTTTGGAAGTGGTAAATAGCTATATACAGTCGGCACTCAGCAGGTTGCAGTTTTTGCTTGTGTTGGTAGAGATGGTTTGGATGGGGTTTTGTGGCATTGAAAAGCATTGGTTTAGTATATAAGAAAAGTAGGTTCTTAAAAATATACTGATTGGTATGTTTTTTAAGTATTTAAAAAAAAAAGATAAAAAAAACTTAGAAATATTTCTTTTGCAAAACAAGTTTGATTTGATAGAAATTTTGAATATTTGAAAGAGTTCGGTTTTTGATTTTTTTTAATAGAAATATGTATATTTTAAGTTATAATAAACTTTATAAATAACTGTTACATTGAAGTTTATGTTTATAATATGTTTTTTGTAAATTTAACTTGAAATATTCGCTTTATTTTATATATTTTTGAAGATAAGTAGTATATGGGTTTGATTTAGAAAATGTGAAAGTGGTGCTTGCATATACTGTTGAATAAAAATTAGAAAACGCCTATACAATTTATAAAATATTTTCACCCTTTTTATCAATCCAATTTTACTAGAATGAATATTACGAACAGGCTTAAATCAAGTCTTATTTTAATCTTTGGTTTTTTTGTTTTTACAGAAATAATCGCACAAACATCACGAAATTCCAATTCTCGTCCAAGTACATGGTCCTCCAATTTTATAAGACTTGATGTAGGATTTCACCATGCCATGGAAATAAGAGGTGATACCCTTTACGCTTGGGGTGGTAACGAAAATGGACAATTAGGCGATGGTACAGATACCAATCGCTCTGCCCCAACTCGGGTATTTGGGTCAGGAAAATGGGCTACAGTTTCGGCCGGTGGATTTCATACTTTGGCTATTACAAACCGCGGCTCCCTATACGCTTGGGGTTATAATTTTAGTGGTCAGGTAGGTAATGGAGGTGTAAATAATCAAAGTAAACCTCAGCGTATCGGAACAGATAGCAATTGGGTTTCGGTATCCGCAGGTGGGTTTTTCTCTATTGCTTTAAAAGCCAATGGTACATTGTGGTCTTGGGGTTCTAATAGTTTTGGACAGTTGGGAGATGGAAAAATAACGAATACTAGAACTAAACCCTATCAAGTTGGTACAGACAAAGATTGGGTTTATATTGTAGCAGGCACTTCTTATGCTATGGCCATTAAATCAGATGGTTCCCTTTGGGCATGGGGCGATAATCGAAGCGGCCAACTGGGCGAAAATGCAAGTTTGAGCCGCACTAAACCTTATAAAATTGGCAATTATTCAGATTGGATTTCTGTACAAGCGGGCGAATATCATAGTTCAGGGCTTAGGTCAGATGGAAGTTTATGGTCATGGGGAGCAAATAGCCATGGCGAATTAGGGGATGGGACTAAAACGATGTCAAAAATACCTGTCAAAATAGGAGGCGAAAAATGGGCGAAAATTTTTGGAGGAGATAGTGCACACAGAACTTTCGGAATCAAATCAAATGGCACTTTATGGGCTTGGGGTAGCAATATATATGGGGATTTAGGTATAGGTAAATCTACTTTTGGTGAACTCATTCCTGTTAGAGTTGGGACAGATTCGAATTGGGTGAGAATAACTACAAGTGGTTTATTTACTTTTGGCCAAAAATCAAATGGAACATTAGTGGCTTGGGGTAATAATGATGTAGGGCAATTGGCCAATTCAACGAGTGTTCAAGAATTTAGTGCAATCAAGGCAAGCAGCGTAGAAAGTAAATGGTCTAAAATTGCCTTGGGAGGTTCACATACTTTAGGCTTAAAATCAAATGGTACACTATGGGTTTGGGGTAACAATGATTCGGGGCAACTTGGTTTAGAAATGAATACAAGTAAATATAATCCAATGCAAATAAGAAGCAAATCAGATTGGGTGAATGCAGCCAGTGGAACGAATCACAGCATTGCGCTGAAAACAAATGGCACATTATGGTCATGGGGGGCCAATGGGTTAGGGCAATTAGGAGATGGAAGCAAGATAAATAGAAATTATCCAAAACAAATTGACACCAATAAAGTATGGTTAAATATTGCAGTTGGAAATAATCATAATTTAGCAATTGCTGTAAATGGGAAGATATATGGGTGGGGAGATAACACTTATGGTCAGCTAGGAGATGGTACCGCAATTAGTAAAAGTAAGCCGACACTTGCAGATACTTCGAGTGTATGGATAGCTATTTCTGCAGGCGCTATGCACTCTGCAGGATTAAAAATGGATGGCACAATTTGGACCTGGGGGAATAATAATGTTGGTCAATTAGGGGATAGTAGTTTGACAAAAAGTATAGTGCCGTATAACATTGGAACGGGCACTAAATGGACCAATATACAATGTGGCGCCACTCATACTTTAGCAATAAAAACCGATGGCAGTTTATGGGCTTGGGGTTTGAATGACAAGGGACAAATTGGTGATGGTACTTTAGTAAATAAAAAAGTGCCAGTGCAGATTGGAACAGATACCAACTGGATTAGTATAATAGCAGGTGAATCGCATTCAATTGGATTGAAATCCGATGGTACAATATGGGTTTGGGGTAATAATGCAAAAGGTCAATTGGGCGATGGAACAAATACTAGTAAATTAGTTCCAACGCTTTCATCAAGCGTGCGATTCTTGTCTGTTTTTGCAAAGGGAAATCAAACCATTGGGATAAAATCTGAACGAGAAACTTATTGCGCTGTGGGTGATAACCAAAAAGGTCAATTAGGGGATGGAACTACTACCGATAGAAATAATTTCACATGCAATACCCATGCGGCTATATTGCCTGAAATTGAAATTACGGGCAAAAATAAGATCATTATTGATGGTCAATCTGTATGCAACTTATCCGATGGTACTGATTTTGGGAATGTGGTAACTGGTACTACAAAATTGAGTGTTTTTAAAATTTATAACAAGGGGACTGATACATTAAGGAATTTGAGTTTTCTTATTACAGGTAAAAATGCACTTAATTATTCAGCTTCATTTATTTCCTATTCAAGAACGTTGGTGGCAGGTGATAGTACTGCTATCACTGTTGGTTTTAAGCCAGCACAAACGGGATTGAAAACTGCAACCATAACAATTTCTAGTAACGACGGGGATGAAGGTAAATACGATTTCGACTTACAAGGCAATGGTATTGCACCAGAAATAGATGTTAAAGGCAATGGTAAAATGATAAGTGATGGTGATTCTATACCAAGTAATATTGATTTTACAGATTTTGGAGAAACGCCTATAAAAAAAAGTATTTCTAAAACATTTAATATCGTTAACTCAGGTACGGATACATTAAGAATTAATGGTATCAATTTGGCTGGCATTAATAAAGGGGATTTTAGTGTACCAACTTTTAATTATCCAATCAAAATTAATGGAGGAGATAGTATACCGCTAAAAATTGATTTTAGTCCTACTGTTAAAGGACTTAGAAAGGCGACAATAATAATTGTGAGTAATGATTTAAATGAAGCCAATTATGATTTTGCAATACAAGGAATAGGCACCGTACCTGAAATACTTGTAACAGGGAATGGAAAACAAATTGCTAATGGAGACATTACCCCATCACCATTAGATAAAACAGATTTTGGTAAAAGTGGAATAGGTAAAACAAGTATTCAATCGTATCAGATATTTAATAAGGGTAAAGATACCCTGAAGATCAATAGCATTTTAATCAGTGGAACTCAATATTATGATTTTAAACCTCAGATAAATACTTACCCATTGCTCATTAATGTGGGAGATAGTTTAACATTTGAACTTGAATTTATGCCATTGAGTACAGGTGTTAGAAATGCAACAGTGACAATCAGTAATAACGATTCGACTAAATTTAATTACAATTTTTCCATTAGCGGTATTGGTGTAACACCAGAAATTAATGTGCTGGGAAATTTCAATTCAATACTTGATGGCGCAACCACTAGCGCAATATCAAATGCAACAGATTTTGATAAGGCACAAGTCAATAAAACAAAATCCAATACGTTTAAAATAATTAATACTGGCAGTGATACCCTTATTATATCAAAAATGGATATAAGTGGAAGCAATTCATCTGAGTTTAATCTCCAATCGCTCAGCTATCCGCTTTATATCAAAGCAGGTGATAGTTTTGCTTTTGTTTTAAATTGCACACCAATAAATATTGGGATAAGAAAGGCCAGCATAAATATTTATAGCAATGATACCGATGAATTGGTATTCGATTTTGCTGTTCAATGCAATGGTGTAAGTTCTCAGATACAGGTTGTTGGCAATCATTCCACTATAGCGAATGGTGATCTATTGCCTTCTATCAATGACCACACTGATTTTGGCAGCGTAAAAATAAATGATCAATTAACTTATACCTATACCGTTAAAAATGTTGGCACAAGTGATTTAATAATCCAGGCGGTTGAAAAATCCGGCATTGATACGGCCCAATTCTCAGTAAGCACATTGTCTACATCCTCGACTATTCTTGTCAATGACTCTGCCACTTTCTTGGTTACATTTAAACCGAATGCGGTTGGATTGAAAACAGTGAAAATAGAAATTAAAAACAATGATTTTAATGATTCAATTTTTGAATTTGCCATACAAGGCAATGGGAATCCTAATACGAGAATTGAAGTAGAGAGTTGGATAGGCAGTGTAATTAAAATATATCCAAATCCGGCAAGTAATTTTCTTAAAATAGAATGGCCTAAAGAGGCTACAAATACAGTAATGAAATTATTGTCATTGGATGGTAAATTATTAATTAACCAAACCATATCAGAAAGTTCGAATTTAGAATTAGATATTACGCATTTATCTAATGGAATTTATGTATTGGAATTGAATAATGGAGGGGTGATTTACACATCTAAAATTTGCATTCAGAGATAGGTAAAAAAATGTAACAAAATGAACTGGATATTAACATATCTCAATAGGCAATCGGTGTTAAAAGTATTGATGCTTTTTGTAATATTTATTAATATCCAATTGGCATTTTCTCAGAAGCAAGCCTTTAATTGGTATTTTGGAGATACTGCGGGTTTGTCTTTTCATACTACACCCCCAACAGTGCTTACAAATGGACAACTTGGCACCTACGAAGGATGTGCGACGATTAGCACTCCTGCGGGTCGTTTATTGTTTTATACAGATGGTATAAGTGTGTGGGATAGCACCCATAGTAGGATGCCCAATGGAACAGGGCTAAAAGGCCATAAGTCATCCACACAATCTGCTATTGTTGTTCCTCATACCGATAGTGCACACCTTTTCTACGTTTTTACTGTCGATTATTTGGCACAAGCTAATGGTGTGCAATATTCAGTATTAAATATGAAACTGAATGGTGGTTTGGGTGATATAGTAAGCAGTAAAAAGAACATATTTTTACACTCTTATATGTGTGAAAAGTTAACAGCGATTAAACATGCCAATGGGCATGATTTTTGGATGTTATGCACTAAATTTGATAGCGATTCTTTTTTTGCATATAAGGTTACGAGTGCTGGAGTTAATAATGTACCTGTGGTAAGTAAAACTGGATTTAAAACGACTTATGCATTTAATCTGGCAAATTCAATTGGCTATTTGAAAACTTCTCCCAACGGCAGAAAATTAGCCTATGCGAATATGACACTCGATTCTGCGGTTATTGCAGATTTTGATCCTGCTACGGGGCTAATTTCAAATGTTTTTACTTTTTATATTGACGATGCCTATGGAGTAGAATTTTCTCCTAAAGCTAAATTTATATATTTTAGTGAATATACGAATAGAAGAATTGTTCAATATGATTTAGGTGCAAGTTCAAACTCTGCTTTTCTTTCTTCACGAAAAGTGGTTTTAGATTCTCTGAAAAATTCTATAGGAGCACTACAACTAGGACCTGATGGTAAAATTTATAATGCATCAGATTTAAATAGATATCTTAATGTGATACATTCTCCAGATTCTGCAAAATTGGCTTGTCGGACGCAGAAAAATTATATTAATTTAGGAAGACGAACTTCTGCATTGGGGCTACCTTCCTTTACTCAAACATTTTTGCAAGCGCCTGCCTTTGAAGTAAAACGGAACTGTTTAAAGGATACCACTTTTTTTACAGTAACAGATTTGTATGATTTGGATTCTGTAAAGTGGGATTTTAATGACCCCAGTTCGGGAACGAATAATACATCAAAGAAAAAGAGTAATATTTATCATATATACAATAAAACGGGTTACTATACGGTAAGTCTTATTTCTTATTTTAAACTTAGAAAAGATACATTTAAACTTAGATTTTTTGTCAAAGATCCTAACCCTAAATTAGGTAAAGATACAAGTAATTGTAAAGCAAATGCTATTACTTTAACAGCGAAAAAAAGGTATGTCATTTATAAATGGAGCAATGCTACCAATGATTCACTTTTGACTGTTACACAAACGGGCAACTATCGTTTAACAGTGTTAGATAGTGTGGGTTGTTGGAGCTCTGATACTATAAAGGTTACTTTCCCTCGAATAGGTGCGAAGTTTAAATTATCGGATACTTTGCAGTGTTTAAATCAAAATAATTTTGCAGTTAAAGATACCAGTACTTTTAAAGATGATAGTAGATTAAAAAGTACTTGGTATTTTGGTGATGGCGCTAATAAAATTGATACTGTTGCTAGTAATAAATATGTTGCACCAGGTGTTTATCAAATCAAATTGGTTTTGCAAAGTAAATTAAATTGTAAAGATTCAATTTCGAAAAAAATTACTGTTTTCCCAAGTTCGAAAGTAGATTTTACAATTAATAAGGTAGGGCAATGCTTCAAGGGACATAGTTATGATTTCACAAACACCTCAACAATTTCTAAAGGATTGATTACCAATTTTAATTGGAACTTTGGTGACGATAGCATTAGCGATAAAAAGGATATTACAGGCAAGACCTATTTAAAAGACAGTAGTTTTAAGGTGCAGTTAATTACCAATTCAGATATGAATTGCAAGGATACCTTGTATCAAACGGTTGTAGTAAATCCAAACCCAAAAGCTGTTTTTACAATTGCCAAGCCGGCTCAGTGTTTTAATTACAACAATTCAATTTTTAATAATACTTCTAAAATACATTCAGGTAGTATCTCTGGTTATTTATGGAATTTTGGTGATAGCACAACCTCCACTACAACAAATATTACAAGTAAGCATTATAACTTAACAGATAGCATTGTTGTTAGTCTGCTTGCTATTTCAGATAAAGGTTGCCGTGATAGCAGCAAGGCCGCTCTGGTTATTTATCCAAAAACTGCTATTGGTTTTGCCATAGATAAGGACACCCAGTGTTTTGAATGGAACCAATTTAATTTCACAAATTCGAGTGTAATTGGGAAAGGATTACTAACTAATTTTGATTGGAATTTTGGCGATGGAAGCACCGCTACTTCAAAGGATGTAAAAAATAAAAAGTATAGCCAATATGGCAGGTACAATGTAATGCTAATAACTACTTCAGATAAAAATTGTATTGATACCTTATTGAAGGAAATTGTTGTTAATGCAAGTCCAGTTGCGGCATTCACAATTGATAAGAGCAAGCAGTGTTTTAAAAATAATATATTTAACTTTAATAGTACTAGTAGCATTAATAATGGGAATATTGTTAAAAATAATTGGACCTTGGGAAATGGTCAAGCATTAGTAAATAATGCAATAAATAATTATCAATATCTTACAGAAGATACATTTAATGTGCAACTTATTTCTCTCTCGGATAAAGGGTGTTCTGATACCATCAATAAAGTGGTTATAACCTTCGCACAACCAAATGCTAAATTTGTAATTCCGAATGATAGTCAGTGTTGGCAAAAAAACTATTTCAATATTCAAAATTCCACAACCATTAAATATGGTGCAATGACCCATCAATGGGATTTTGGTGATGGTACAACAGATTTAGCATACACACCTCTAACAAAAAAATATGCCAACAATTCTGCAATCTATTGGGTGAAATATACTGTAGTTTCGGATCAGGGTTGCATTGATTCAAGCAAGCATAGAATTGTATTGTTAGAGCGCCCTATTTCCGATTTCAAAATTAATGATTCTGTACAATGTTTCAAGAATCATTTATTCTCGTTTTTCAATACAACTACGTTTAGTGCAATGAACACACTTACGTATTTTTGGGATTATGGCAATGGAAATAATTCAATAGGCAAGAATGCGCAAACAGCTACTTACTCGGCAGCGCAATATTACGATGTTAGGTTAATTTCTTATTCAACCCTCACCAATTGTTACGATACAATATTTCGTAAAGTGTTGCCGGCACCTCATGCTGTGCCTGATTTCTCGATTAATTTAGATTCACAATGCCTAAGATTTAATCAATTTGATTTTGTAAATAAGAGTGTGATTTCTTTTGGTCAGATGAATTATAATTGGAGCTTTGGAGATAATACTGGAAGTTTTCAAAAGGATGTCAGTAAGCATTATTTAAGTGGTGCCTCTTATGATATTAAGCTTGTAGTAACAAGTAATTATTTGTGTAAAGATTCCGTTGTTTATCCTATTGTTTTAGTGCCTCATCCTAAAGCTAATTTTAGAATTAATGATAGTACACAATGTTTGAATAATCATACATTTGATTTTGCAAATACAACTTCGATTAACTATGGTAAATATACAAGTATGTGGTTGTTTGATGATACAACTAATGGGATTGGAATAGATTATTTAGATAAGAAATTTAAGTATGGAAATACGCATCAGATTTTACTTGCAGTTAATTCGGATTATAATTGTACTGACACATTTAGGCAATTTGTTTACCTTGAAATACCAAAGACTACCAGCATTCTGACATCTGAAAATGATTCACAATGTTTAAAGGGTAATCAATTTAGTTTCAATTCGCAAACAAGTAATCCAAAAGTTAGTTTGCAAGCATGGCAATGGAATTTTGATGATGGTAATACATCAAATAATGCAATGCCAACTTACAATTTCAAAAAGGAAGGTTTTCATAAGGTAAGTGTGCAAACTGTTTCTGCAATTGGATGTTTGGATACTGCTGAAATAAATACATGGATAATGCCACACCCTCAATCGCTTTTTGATACAATGAGTGCTTGTTATCCTGAGCCTTTTTTGTTTAATGAAAATTCTGCAATCACTGCAGGTAAAATAGTTTCTTATAAATGGGCTTTTGGTGATGGAGATAGTTCGATGCTTCAAACCCCAATACATTATTATAAAGTACCAGGGCTTTATAAAGTCAGATTGATAACGCATTCGGAATTCGGATGTGCTGATACACTTTTAAAATTGAACGGCGCTAGATTTAAAAATAAGCCTATTTCGAATTTCGAATTTTTGCGTTTGCCTTCAACTAAGTTTGAAATTTCGACTTTGCAATTTAAGAACTTGTCCTCATCTGATGTTCAATTGAATTGGTGGAATTTTGGAAATGGAAATAGCAGTTCTGAAAAAAATCCTGAAGCAGATTTTAACGATACCAATAGTCGCCTTGTAACATTAATTGTAAGCAATTCCGAAAATTGTAACGATACATTCAGTATGTTTACTGGTACCCTGATATCTGATTTTTATTTTTATTTACCTACTTCATTTTCGCCCGATGCCAATGAAATTAATGATTTTTATAAACCTATTTCTAGCACTTTTGTGAGATTTTATAATATGGAAATTTATAACCGTTGGGGGGAGATTGTATTTCAAACAGCAGACATATCGAAAGGCTGGGATGGCACCTATAAAGGAATAGAATGCGAACAGGACGTTTATTTGTGTAAGGTTTATGTTATTCCATTAAATGGTAAAAAACAATTTCACAAAGCAAGTTTAACATTGTTAAGATAAAAGATATGATATTGCGAACCTTGGTCCAATAAAGCAACCAACTGATCATACATTTTATACTTGTGACAATACTTATCACTTTAATAGCGATTTATGGATCGTGCTAAAAGAAATCGTGTAATTAAATCTATTACCTGTCTCATTACAGGTTTTTTGTTATTTTTGTTTCTGTGGAAAAGACTCATTTTTAAGTGGGGTTAAGAGACCAAAAAAGGTTTGAGTTCTTTTCCGTATTTTTTTATTTATTCAAACTTTCGGCTTAATAGATATTTTTTAGGATAAAATCTCTTGTAACTGTTATTATCATTAGCTTTGAAGGCTATCAAAGGTTATAAATAAAAAAAGTGCTTTTATTGCAAGTCTAAAATTACCAAGAAAAACGGCAAAGTTGGAGATGTTCAATTATATAAACGTGCTGTATGTGGTAAACAGTTTTTAGGCGGTGAGCGAATTGATAATAATCAGCTCTGGCGTGAGTATATTGAAGGAAAACAAACGTATTATCAGTTGTCTCAAAAATATGGCTGTTACATTAGAACTATTCAACGAAGGATTGATAAATCAAAGATAGAAATACCCCCAGTAATTAAACGCGAGGTAGCTGTGCTAATGGATACAACTTACTTTGGACGAAATTTTGGTGTGATGCTATTTAGAGATGCCTACACTAGCACTAATCTCTACAAACAATATGTAAAGCACGAAACAAATCAATTATATACGGATGGTATTCTTCGATTGCAAACTCTTGGTTTTATTGCTAACGCAATTGTTTAATAATCTGCAACAAATATATTAAATTGCTCTAATATTGTATTTAAATATCTTAATAATTAATAATGGAACATTTAGGTATTGCTGGACGTTTAAAAATTATAAAAAATGAAAGAAGCCTTAATTGCTATACATACAGTAATTTATAATGTGAAGGGGATAAAATTACCTCAGGACATTATTGATTTAGAAATATATAAGAATGGGGAAAATGTGGCATTCTTAACAAATGATATTGTTAAATTGGCAGAGGATGTTGAAAAGAATGAAGCAATATCAAATTTTATATTAAGAAAAACCTTTAATAATTGGAAAAACCGGTGAAACTAACCCCGTAAAACCGTTTTAAATTGACCCCCATCCG
>JAQSCZ010000081.1 GCA_029945665.1 bacterium
TATTTTTTGTCTCATTTTTACATATTTTTGTGTAAAGCTATTTTAGGACAAGACACTGCATACCCATTGATTATTTAGTTACCAATAACAACGATAGCAAAGCCCTCGGTAACATGGTTCAAAGGGCCGCTGAAATTATTAACACCAATGAATTTACTGCTGTTTTTGATAAAGGTTACCACAAAGGAAGTGAGCTAAAATCCGCACAATTATTAGGCGTAAAAACCCTGGTAGCAATACCCGATATTTCTTCTGCTTCAATGGATCCTAATCATGCATACAATGTTTCCGAATTTATTTTTGATAAAACATTAAATACCTACACCTGTCCGCAGGGCAATGTACTTGCTACAAATGGCAATTGGTACACCAAAAGCAATACCAGCAACAAACGCAAAAATGGTTCAGTTTACAAGGTTCAACACTATAAAACGCTTGCATGTAAATCTTGCCCAATGATTAACTCATGTACTAAAAATACGAGTGGTAGAGGTCGTGGAATAGAGCGATCGGAATACCAAAATTATGTGGATCAAAATCGACTTAACATTGAAGAAAATAAAGCCACTTACAAACTCCGCCAATCCATCATTGAACATAATTACGGTACGATTAAACGCCAATGGAATTTTCATTTTATACTTACCAAGAAAGGAATGGAAAGAGCTGCCAGTGATGTAGGCTTTATGTTTGTGGCCTACAACTTAAGACGAATAATGAATTTGATTGACAAAAAAGCGTTGCTCAAGTACCTGAAAGGGTTTGAGCATTTTTATTTGACTAAAAATGACTTATTTAATTGCAACATACCCTTCGGTATGTTTTTTACAAGTCATCTATCAATTCAAAAAAAGGCTGCCTGATAAGTCATTCAAATAAGCTATTTTTGAGTTTTAAATTGAGTATTTAGACAAACTGACGTTACCTGCAACTGTAAACAACGACCGTTCAACAATGAAAATCATTAAACGAATATTCTTAACAATCTTAATTCTAACGACAGTTGGACTTTTGTTTCGTGGTTGGTTTTACAGACATTTAGTGACGTATAAGTCTGTTGGACTAAGGACTAATTATTTGGCAACGGACGAAAAACTTACAGACTATATTGATGAAAACATTGACAAGCAAACCGACCCTGACATAAAGAAAATAATCAAACTTGGGCTTTCAGTAACTTCAATACAACTTAACTTTACAGCAAACAAAAACGATATTGACCCAAACAAACTCATAAGCTCCAAGACAGCACATTGTGTTGGTTACGCTTCGTTCTTTGCGACTACTTGCAACTATCTTTTAGACAAGTATAACCTTGCCGAGACTTGGACTGCAAAACCGCAAGTCGGACATCTTTATTTTCTTGGGACAAACGTTCACAAGTATGTCAAATCATCATTCTTTAAAGACCACGACTTTGTAACAATTGAAAATAAAACAACGGGAGAAATATATGCAGTTGACCCGACTGTAAATGATTATTTATGCATAGACTTTATTACTTATACCAAATGAAAAAAAAGGCGGACGATAGAACAGCAGCAGGTAATAGCACCTACAAGTAATTGGCGGTTCAGTGCTCCGCAGTCCGCCGGCTGGCGGAGGTTAATCAAAGTTCAGGTCTCCGCATCAATCCGCCTAAGGCGGATGGTGAAAATCGCCACCTTCGCCAAGCGCCAAAACATTATCCAATCTATACATCATTAGCACTTATAAAACTTGTCTTGATGAAAATCAGGACTCAATCCAAAAGCATGCCGAAGCTATCACCCTCAGCCCAGTATACTCTGAGCCTGTCACCCTGAGCCTGTCGAAGGGTGTCGAAGGGTGTCGAAGTTCATTAACCTACAACACCGCCACCACCTTTATCACCCTGCTTTCCCTACCCACCACCAATTTCAAATAATACACCTCCGATTTTATCGAACCAAAAGCCGTCAAAGTTTTACCCTTAATCTTACCCAAATCCAGTTCACTCACTATCAGTCCACCATTGCCATCCAATTTATAAAGCTTCGCCTCAGCCGTATCTCTCAATAAAATTTCAATGCTAAAATGCTGTCCGTCGTGCGGATTCGAGTATACCCTAAAATCCATAATCAGCGGCCCCCTATAGCCAAGCCTACGTTCCATACCCATACTGTCCTGCATCGGCACAATTCGTATGTTTTTATGCCTTTCAAAATGGCAATCCCCATAATCCCCCGCCATCCATATCCCATAGTTGCCTGTATCCTTAAAATACCATGACGCATGCATCCCATTGGCACTATCAACCATAGCCCCCTGTTCCTTGCTCCCCCAGCTATATCCATCGCCCTTCGGACTACTCATATTCACAGCATATACCGTATCACCGAGTAGCCCCATACTTGGCAACAAAAAATCATGCAGCACCGCAATGTTAGTTTTTCTAATGCCAAAAGTGTCGTAAAACGAACAGGCATTGCTATCAGTGGTAACTACAAAGTAGGTGCCGGCCATGCTAAGCATGTAGGTCGCAGTGTTGAATGTAAGGCCATTGTCAGCAACAGTTTTATAGGACATTCCACCAAACGTATTTAGGTCAATACTTGTCAACTGCCCTTCACAAAGCACAGTATCCCTTATTTTCAAAATATTTAATACCGGACTTGTTTTTATTTCAAAATTTGTACTATCCACACAGCCATTCTCAGTTACCAAAGTAAAAGCATATTTGCCAGCACTTAAGTTTTTAAGCGTATCGTATAGATTATATAATTGCATATCAGCAGTATTTCTCAGCACATAATTACTAATTGTTTTATTCCCTTTCAATTTCAATACCGCCAGCGCCCCTTGCTCACCTATGCATTTATTATTTTCAATATAGGCATCTAGCAAAATGGCCTCTGGCCTGTTCCATTCCAAAGGCTTTTCATATTTGCAACCATTCGCATCCAGCATCGTAAAAACATAACGACCCTCGGCTATATCCCTTAAAACACCGCCAGGCAATACCGATTTTGTATCCAACGCCATGCTATATGGTGCAACACCACCCTTAGGTTTTGCAAATAAGGCCCCATTCGACGCATTGTAGCAGCTTATAGGCGATTGGTTAAGGCTGTCTAGATCCAAGGCCTTTGGCGCACTTATATTTAAATTTAAAACACTGTCCATACATCCGTAGGTGTCTTTGATATATAAACGATAAGACCCCTCGGCTAAGTTTGTCAAATGATTGCTTGAACTGAAGTTCACTTGGTCCAAAGCATAAGTATAGGGGGCGGTATTGCCCTTCGTGCTAACTTTAATTTCGCCATTGCGCTCGCCAAAACATTTGTTATGAATTTGTATAGTTGTGTGTTCATAGATAGCTGGTTCGCTTATTATAGCTTGAAGAGATAGCTTACATAAGTCATTTTTATCTCGCATTTTTAATGCATATACACCACTACTTAAGTTCTTGAATCGAACGCTGCTGTCAAATCCACCATTGTTTATTGCGGTATAATAAGGGGGTCTGCCTCCTTGTAATTTTATAGCTATTTCGCCACCATTACCGCCGTGGCATAGGGGTTTTGAAATGAGTAAAGTTGCTGCAACCAAAGCATTGTAGCAAGCCTGCCCTGGGTATTCTATACTTCTTATTCTATTAAATCCAGTAGTTAGCGTATCCATTTTTGCATTGCTCCTGCAGTTTTTGACACCTATGTTTTTGCCTAAATTAAAATACCAATCGCCAGTAGTTTGGTTATAGGTCGAGGCATTGTATCCAAAATAGCCCGTGCCGTATTTTGCAATTGTATCGATGGTTGTGAAGGTTTTATTTAAAGGGTCAAATAGTTGCATTGTTTTTTTAGCATTGATAACACAAATAGTTGCAATCTTACCAGTCTCATTATCGTATTCATTGCAGCTACAGTTATTGGTAGTAAATACTTTAGTCGAATCTAGTTTGGTGCCTGTTTGCATATCAATTTTAAACAAGCCTTTGCTGTCTGAAATGATGTAATAGTAACCTTTTTCATAATCAAGGGTGCTGCTATTAAGGCTGTTGTCAGAAAGTGGTTTTAGTAAACTAAGTTGACTATTATTTAAATTAATTTTAGCGAAATAGTAACTCGAATTTTTAAGCGCAACACAGTATACATAACCATCCAGAGGATTGTATTCCATGCCTTCTAAATCATAGATCTTTGGAATAGTCTTTACAACTTTGCCATTCATGTTAAAAATAATTAAAGCAGTATCACACTCCAAAATATAGTGATTGTTTTTCGAATCGTACGTTTTAGTGTAAGTAGAGTAGGGGTCGAATTTAAATTTAAGCGTATCTAGTGGAACGAACTTCGATTGCTTAATACTGTCCAATATGACCCGATTATTAGTGATATCAATGCTCCACAATTTATGAGCTTGTGAATAGCCGTTAATGAAAAATAGGGTGCAGAAAAAAAGACTAATTATTCGTTTTAGTTGCGTCATGATTTACTTCTCCTTCCATCTTTAAAATAGGCGATAATTATAAATTGTTTCATAGTGTATGGTTTTAGGTAATAATGGGTATAATAGTTTGTCCCATTTGGTATTGTGCCGATTGTTTCTAGGCGGCCGTCTGGTTTTTTAGCGAGAATTCGGTAGTGTTTTACTTCGGCATCGTAAGGGTAATTCCAAATTAGAATGACTTGGTTTTTACTGGTGTCTTGGTCTGTTATGATATTGTCAATTGCTGGCATCCATGGATCTGATGGGCGTTTTATTTCAATTGCTTTGACTGATTTTGAAACTGTTCCATTCTGACTAATGGCATAGAGTGTTAAACTATAAGTTTCACCAGCATCTAAACTTGAGTCGCAATATGTGCTGTCTTGTGCCTTTAATTTGCACACTTTAATTAATTTGGTTGCTTTATTTTGAGTGTGTAATTCATAGCTTATAACGCCATTGCTATTGCTTTTGTGCCATTTTAAATTTAAGGAGTTACTTGTATTTTCAATTGCGTATAGTAATGGTCGAGACGCCGGGATTTTGTGATGTATTTTAATAGCAATTGCGGCGCTTTGTTGCGACTCGTTGTAGCGGCTGTCTATACTGCTAAGTTTGTAATAAATGCTGTCTCTGATAAGGTTTAAATCAATTGAATCGCAATAAAAAGTATCTTCGAAATATTGTGGTGTATAGACCGAGTATTCATCAAATCGGTTATTGGCTTTATAAACCCTGTAAGATAAAAAATCTGAGGCATTGCTCTTCTGCCATATCAATTTCAAATAGCCATTGCTATCTATCTGACTCGCAATTATTATTGGAACAGGTGGAGGTGTGCTATCTACTTGTTGGGCCATGCTTTGAAAAGAAGGATTCAAATGTTGATTTAATGTAATGGCATTGACACGGATATAGCAAATGGATTGGTCTGTCTTGAGTATCACAGATCGCGTTTTAGAATCTATAGGTATGCTATCGATACTTTTGTATTCACCCTCGCTTGAGTCGCAAATGGACAGTTTGAAACCCTTGATATTTTTGTTCTCCAATGTATCAAAATTCCAATTGATTTGTAAGGTGTTAATACTTGAAAAGATTGATGTTACTTGACTTGGAAAAGCTTCTGTTTCAAAATGGACAGTTACGGTATCGGTGGAAGATGGTAAACTAGGTTGACCAAAATAATCGATGCCCTTTATGCGATAAAGTATCCAATTTTCATATTGGAAAATTGAGTCATAATAAGTTGTGAGGCTGTTATTGTATCCGTTATTAAAACCCATAATCGGTTGCTCACTGATCGTTGAATAGGTTTTTCCTGAATCCAATGAACGTTCAATCTGGTAAGCAAAATAATTATTGGTGAATTTATTGGCATTCCATTGTAGTTGAATTCTATTGGCTTGTAAGTATGTGTTCAATCCTTCAATAATTGGATATTCTGTAATCTGCGAGGTGTTTAAAATTAGATATTGCGTATCGATGGCAGTAGCGTCGATTGGATAGAGTTTATATTGATAGATAGTGTTGGGTTCAGTATTAACATCGACTATTCCCAGTCCAGCAGCCATTGTTAATTCAAAATCTTTTTGCATAGCCAACATAGAAAAAATATAACATTGATCTTTCATCTCAGATAATTTTAGTAATTCGGATTTTGAGTTAAGATTTGTCCATTGGTTCAAACATGATTGGATAAGGCCTGCATCCCGTTTGGTTTTTGAAAGTACTTCTAATTGGCTATCGTTATACGGCACAATGGATGCACCTCCAATTAGCAATGGGTCATTGCTGTTTTTGTTATTTGATTGGAGTGTATGACGTTCCATCCGGTATCCATTTTTATTCCATTTTTGCCATAGTTCATAACTTGCAGGTGTCCATCGAATGGCAATACCATCACTGAAGGTACGTGTTTTAACAACCAACCGAGGTGGAGCCGAAAAGGCATTGATTTTCAATACAAGCATAAATAGTATAAGGATGGTATGTGTAATCGTTCTTTTCACTTGATGGGCTATTTGATATTAAATTGATAAGTGTATATTGGAGCAATAGCGTCGGGTAAATGGTAATTGATCTGGTATATAAAATTTTGATTGGTATAGGATGTAATCTGTAGTTGAGAAATCTGCAGTAGCCACGCACTTTTTTGTTGATTTAAATTGTTTGTAATGGCTAGATTTCCCAAGTTTGTTGTTTTGGAGTTGCCAATATTGATGGCGTTGAAGTTTTTATTAGTAATACTTGTAATGGATGTTGATGCGGCCATGGTATTTGATTTGGCCATATTGAATGTTGCTAATCCTGCTTGTGTTGATGAGCCTTTAAATAGAGCGAGATAGGTATTAAGTGCTGTTGCATTTACATTTCCTGCATTCACATATTGAATAAGTGCTGTTTTTATAGCTTCTAAATCGCGGGTCATTATATCCATTGAGAAGTTCTCTATTTCGATGGACTCATTTGTAAATAGGGGCTTTTTATATCCTGATATGCCTTGTTTCATGAGTTGTATATTGTCTATGCCTTTTTGGATAATTCGGACTGCCTTTCTTGGCACTAAGCCATATTCAGAGGTGTCTCTGTTGAGGTCTATTGAAGCGAAAAGGAGGGGGTCTGCAAATTGATAAATACTGTAAATTTTTTTGCTCTCTATGCCCATCCATGAAGTTTTAATTGGTGAATTTATTAAGATCATTAAGGGCTGTTTTAACCCGAATTCGTAGCTGTCAAAATATTCTTTATTTTTTATTTGTATGTTATATGTTCCATTTGAAAATGTTGATTGTGATATTGTATTATTTTGCATTTTTTGACTCAATGAAGAAAAGTTGCTCGTGCCAAAATAGTAGGATAATAAGATTGTTTCAGCACTCTGGGTGCTTGTGTTTAATCCTTGATTGATGGTAGTGTATAGATTTGTGTTATTGGTGTTCGATAATGTATTGCCTATTTCTGAACTTGCATTCGCCAGCTTTATTTTAAAAATCAATTGATAGATTGTATTGTTTTTTAAGATAGAATTAGGAAGCCAATATTCTATGCGTTTGTTAATAATTTTGGCGTTTGTTTCACCAATGATTTTGCCGTTGTTCTCGGCAAGTAATACCACCACTTTTTTATTAACTAGATTGGTTAAATTTGCTTGTCCTTTAATCAATTGTAAATAGCCCACACTGCTTATTGTTGGGTGGTAATTCATTTGGTTTTTTACAGGATAAGCAAATGCCAAATTTTCTTCGCTAATGGTTTGGGGAACTGGGCCAGTTGTAAAATAAATTTCTTTGGTCTCTGTGATTTCATTTCCATTTAGTTTGTACGGTTGAAATCGGTCAATGCGCATAACCTTTCTACCATTGCCAAAATCACATTCTTTAACTTGGTTAGCTTTCATGTTTTCTATGGTCCTGCTCAACAGATTTTGTTCTTTTAAAAGAATGTTTATTTTGCTATTATTTGCATTGCGTACTTCGTAATTCGATTCAATAAATTGGGCTTGAACAACGATTTTAATTTTTAATTTCTTTTGGCCAGGCAATAAATTATTCGGTTCAAATACAAGGGCTGTTTTGCTAGCATTGAATTTCAGTTGACCACCTATTAATTGACCATTATCACTTAATTCATATTGTTTCAAAGTGAAAGTAATGTCTCGGCCTTCAAGGTCTTTAAATGTTGAATTAATTGGCACAGAAAATTGTGTTGAAATATTTTTAGCAACATTAAAATTAATAGCATTGTTTTCCGGATTGGTTGCTAATATAATAGAAGTATCACTTAGCTTAGATTGGCGTATGTCACAGGGTTCCCCGATTTCAAAATTGAGTTTCATCTGCTTGTTTATAATGCCAGCAATATTCACTTTAACACTAGCAGAACCATTGCTGTAGAATGGCTTTGGGCCTTCACAATATAGTTGAGCCGCTGCCGTTAAAGTCAGTAAATCATATTGCGCTTTAACAGCTTTGGTTTGAACACTTGCCCCAACCCTTCCTTGCAAAAAAGCAAACAATTGTCCATTTGCAAACCAGCCATTAATACCAGGTTGCTCATTATTCGAAGCACAATAAACAGTATTGTCAGTCGGCCTAACATTCATATCGAACCCTAAAATAGCTTTTAAAGAAGCGTAAATACTTATGTTTTTCTCTCCACCTTCACTGCCAACATTAAGCATTATTCGCGAGCCAAATGCAAAAGCATTGCCGCTATTTAAATCCGCTAAACTCCGCATAGCATCTGCGTTTTGGTATCCAAGTATTGAAGTTATTTCATTAGGAAGAGGAGCCGCAGGTGGTATATCTTTCCCTGCCATAAAATAAGCATTAATTGCCGCGCTATTCGATCCACTCAATTTCATCTTAATGCCAATGGGTTGCTGCGGAGTGCCTATCAATACATACCATTTACTTTTACTAAAATAGGCAGCAACCTCGCCTGCCAAACCACGCACACCACTGCCTGCTATCTTATCACCCGCCACCCCTTGAATGTATACCGCAAAATTGGCTTGATACACTTGTCTAGCAAAATCGAAATTCAAACTAAAAGGACTGCTTATATTGCCCTTAGGCTGGTAATTCGCAAGGTATCCCTTCCAATTATTTTTCGAAGGCAAGCTGCTTGTATTCTGTTTCAAATCAGACTTATTCAAGTCTGTATTTTTAGTCATAAAATCGGCATTGCCAAAAAACGCCAATTCATTAATCCCCATGTTTCTGTTGAACTGTATTTCCAAAGCCGTTTTAGCAATAAATGGTTTGCTATTGGCCGAACCACCCGTACTTCGAATATAAATGCCAGCTCGCAATCCCAAACCAGCCTTTGCATCAGGAATATATTGCTTACCCGAAGCTGTTAAGCCCAGCTCTCCAGTTGGAACAGGGTCGGTTGCAGTTAGCTCACGCATACCATGCCATGCACCGCCTAAGAAACCATTAATCTCCGCCCCTGGAAAAAATGGCAAGCCAGCATCCTCCCATACCATGTTGGCATCAAAATACCAATAGCGATGTTCATTCACATTGCCAAACATAATACTTGCAGCAGCCTCTAACTTTGGCTGATTCATTTTAAATTGAATTTGACCATTCAATCCATTTCCAAAATATTTATCTGCCTTAATAAATTGAATTTGTCCCCTCAATGCAAAGCAACTGATGCTGCTGTTAATGTCAATAGATTCAAGACTGATGCCTTTGAGTTGCAAACGGTCGTTGGCGTAATTTGCATGAATGGCAAGTCCTGTTTTAACAGAAATATTTGACATTAAATTCATTGCAAATTTGAGTTGTAATGTTTTGTCAGCGCCATTGTTATATAGCCCAATACGTTCAATGCATAGTGGGTATTGTCCCATTTTATCATTGGACACATTCGTGTTTTTTAAGCCAAGGTAATCAATGTTAAATCGCGGTTCAGTATTGGCTACCCGTAGCCCTTGAAATTCAATTGCAGGAAATTTAAATTGAGGATTTGTTGCTTTCTCGTCGGCTTTATTTTCAATGGCCATTTGCCCGTTTAAATTAGCCTCTAATTGAATGTTCCCATTTATAATATTCACATCAATATAAGAATTAGGCGTTAAAGTAAGCGTTGATATTTTAAAAGCAGGTATGCATAAATTCTTGTTTACGCTAACTTGCAAACCATAATTGTCATTAACGCTAATATAGCCTTTGTATCCAAGTCGTGAGGTATCTGGCAATATCGGTAAGCCTATTTCTCCAGCAATTTCGCCGCGCTTGATTTCATTCATCACAATAACAATTTCCAAAGAATTAATAGAAAACGGCCATTCACTAATTTGACCTTCATCAAATCGCAGTAAATTTTTACCGAACAAGGTGCCACTAAATCCCCATTCGTCAATCAATAAATTTTCAACGCCAATTTCAGTTCTCTTTTGTGTTTTGGTTTTAAAATGAGCGGGTAGGGTAACACTGCCTTTCCTTAAATAAAAACCCTCCCAGAGTTGCAAGTTTCCTGGTTCATTTGCGTATTCATTAGGAAATAACATGCTGTTAGTATTGCTAGTTTCACTTAAATCCATGGTAGCTTCAGTGATATTAAACACAAAATTGGTGAGCCCTTTGATTTGAAAAGGTTGAAGCGAAATTTGAACCACCATGTCCGACCAATATTTAGCGATAAGAGCAAAATCAGCGGTTAATTTTTTATTTTTAACAACAGCTCCATCCTTGTCAACAGGTAATAGAAGCGCACTGTTAAATTGCACTTTCCCTTCAATTGCAAATTCTTTTAAACCTTTACACTCAAATATTGCATAGGTATTTTGAGGACCTGCGTATAAAGTAATATCAGCACAATTGCCAAAATTTAGCTGTACATCCGAAAGTAAATATAATTTCACAGGCCCTGTAAGTCCATGTGTATTGCTAAAGTAAATATTATCTGCTTTAAATACTATCAGTTGATTGCTTTTGGGGTCACGGAAAGCCATAGCAGCGCTAAATATTGCTCGGTCGGGAAGGATATCAATATTGTAAATAATAATCCCATAATTAAGGTTTTTATTTTGCGGAGCTATTAGAAATTCGCCACTGGGAAATTGGTTAAATTGATTGCTTAGTTGATCTACAATTCGCCCTTCACGAATGGCCCCGTTCACCTTAGTTTCGAGTGTATCAGCCAAAGTTTGAGCATTCAAGAACGAATTCAAAAAAAAGCATAGCAAGGCCAGAGCGAGTATGTGTTTTATAGCCGTCAATAGAGTGTTAGTTTAAAGCGAATTAAAAAAAATAAAAACCAAAAACCAAACCCAATCAACCCCTATCTCCAAAAAATAAACAGATAACACCGTACCCAAAAGAAAATCAAAAAATTACAAACATAAAAATCTTAAAACAAAACCCCTCGCAAATTTCAATTTGTGGGCAAAAGCATTTAATCAAAACCATCAATCACCTATATTCACTAGAATTGCCGTCACCCTGAGCCTAGTTTACTCTGAGCCTGTCGAAGCTCAGTCACCCTGAGCCTGTCGAAGGGCACTTACCTATAACCACATAGCAGAGAACGCCATTGCATTTCGTTCACGCTATATGGTAAACCAATAACCACATAGCAGAGAACTCCATTACATTTCGTTCACGCTATATGCTAAACCAATAACCACATACTATAACACTTGAATTTTTTTTTAAAACAATTGTTAATCCTTTCCTTTGTTATTTTAACCGATACAAAACCTTTGCAAAGTATACCATGGTAGCTTGTGTAATTGATACTTTGTAGCGGTTATGTGTAAATTCTGTTGCATTGCTAGCTGCTTAGCCCGACAAATTTTTCCTTCACAAATTTGTAATTTACAGACAAGTTACTGATCTTTAACGTAAGTAACGTTAGACGTTGGTATGCTAACATCATTTGGCGACAATGACACAAGAAAAATATAGGAAGGTGAAAGAATTAAGGGTTTGTCGGCCGAGATTCAGGAAATGGCTCGTAGAAAGCTGAGAATGTTAAATAACGCTCAAGACTTAAATGATTTGCAAATTCCGCCTTCGAACCGACTTGAGAAATTAAAAGGAAATTTAAAAGACTTCCACTTTAGTCGGATTAACAACCAGTGGAGCATTATTTTTAAATTGAAAAACGGAAATGCGGAAGACGTTGAAATTATTGATTATCATTAAACAATTGAAAAATGAAAAAGCTAAAAAATATCCACCTGGGAGAAATTCTTCAACTAGAATTTTTATTGCCGCTAGAAATTAGCGCTTACAAATTATCAAAAGACATCATAATCCCGCAGACACGTGTTTCTGCTATCATAAAGGGGAACAGACGTGTTACCGCAGACACTGCACTTAGACTTTCGAAGTATTTCGGAAACTCTGCAAAATTTTGGCTTGGACTTCAAGACGACTTTGACATTGAAGAAGAAAGGAACGAAAAGAAAGCTGAACTGAATGCTATCAAGCAATGTACTCGCAACGCTGCATAACACAGGTTTGGCGCCATTTGGGCATTTCGCTCCGAAAGACACATTATAATTTAATTGAAATTAGGCTTCGTAATTAGAAATATTGTAAGAAGCCCAAACGAGCAACAGGCTCCGTCCAATGGACGCAATGGCTAATGACGACTCTTGCGGAGAATAAATAAGACATTGCCTGCATTTTATGCGGAGATAATTTTGTTATGCGGAGAATAACTACTATTTTTGACGCACAACTAGCGGAGATTAGACAAAAATGTATTTATACAATAATCCAAATTGGCCAATCCTTGAATGGAATAGCGAGAAGCTTTTGCCATTGCTCTCGTTTGTAAGAAACAGGCAAGGCAAGCTAATTGGTAAAATGGGAGCGCTGGGCTTTGAAATTCGAAACGAAGCGAATCTTGAGATCTTAACCCAAGAAATTATTAAATCAACAGAAATAGAAGGTGAATTTTTAGACAGAGAACAAGTAAGATCATCAATTGCAAGACGACTAGGATTAGATATATCAGGATTAGTTTATTCTGAACGTAATGTCGATGGAATCGTCGATCTGATGATTGATGCAACAAAGAACTTCGACAAGGAATTGACTAAAGAGCGACTTTTTTCTTGGCATGCGGCACTCTTTCCAACTGGCCAAAGTGGAATGAATAAAATAATTGCGGGAGAATGGCGTGACGATTCAACAGGACCAATGCAGGTTGTTTCAGGAGCATTGGGAAAAGAAAAAGTTCACTATCAAGCTCCTCCAGCCGCTCTAATAGAAAATGAAATGCGGTTATTTTTGGATTGGTTCAACTTGGAACAGAAAACTGATTTAGTGCTGAAAGCAGCTATTGCACATTTGTGGTTTGTTACAATACATCCGTTTGAAGATGGAAACGGAAGGATTTCTAGAGCAATAAGTGATATGTTACTAGCTCAGTCTGATGAGCAATCTTACAGATTCTATAGTATGTCAACTCAGATACGCAAGGAACGCAATTCTTATTATGACAATTTAGAAAAGACTCAGAAAGGTGGGGTTGATATAACTATCTGGCTCGAATGGTTTGTGAATTCTTTATTACATGCCATTGAGAATTCGGAAAAGCTTCTTGAGAAAATAATTTACAAGCATCATTTCTGGATTAAATACTCAAGAATTAACATGAATAGCAGACAGATGGAAATTTTGAATATGCTAATGGATGATTTTCAAGGAGTACTAAATACGACAAAATGGGCGAAAATTGGAAAGTGTTCGCAAGACACAGCTTTGCGTGACATTCAAGACCTAATTGAAAAAGGAATATTGACAAAAAGTGAACAAGGAGGTCGGAGCACAAATTACGAACTGAAATTAAATGAAACGTAGAAAGCCCCAGCCACCAATAGCGGCCAAGCAAAACGGCTGCATCGCTGTACATTGGGAGATTTTCGTAAGTTTGATTATTGTGGTTTCTTGTATCATTTCGGTATGAAAACCACCATTACGCCTAGCCGCAAAATATTATCCAATCCATACACAATTAGCGCCATTAAAACTTGTTCAACTAAAAATCAAGATTAAACCCATCGCTACCTGCCCTTAACTTAATTAAAGGAAACAGCACCTCAAGTAAAGCCAAATTTAAAGACGCTAAAGTCACCCTGAGCCTGTCGAAGGGCACTTACCTATGACCACATAGCAGAGAACTCCATTACATTTCGTTCACGCTATATGGTAAACCAATA
>JAQSCZ010000082.1 GCA_029945665.1 bacterium
AACTCTGAGGATAAAAACTTCCCTTTCTTTTTTTAATCGTTTAGGACGCTATTGAAACAGGCTAATTATTGTTTCTGCCCGTGCTAAACTTTCTCTCATCTAAAATGTTATTATTTATTACCCAATCCAATAAATATAGATTTTCTTTGCAATCCAATTCCAATGAACCAACAAGAGACGATAGAAATAACAGGCGCAGCTGAACATAATTTAAAGAATATTGACTTATCAATCCCGCGCAATCAATTGGTGGTGTTCACAGGACTGAGTGGCAGTGGAAAATCTAGCTTGGCTTTTGATACTATTTTTGCCGAAGGGCAACGCAGATATTTGGAAACATTTAGTGCCTATGCCCGTCAGTTTATTGGCGACATGAAACGCCCCAAGGTTGATAAAATCGATGGCCTTTCTCCAGTTATCAGCATTGAACAAAAAACAGTTAGCAGAAATCCCCGTTCTACAGTCGGCACCATTACCGAAGTTTACGATTTCTTGCGTTTATTATTTGCACGTGCAGGCGACGCCTATAGTTATTTGAGTGGTAAAAAAATGGTGCGCTACAGCGAAGACCAAATTCTAGCAACCATCCTCGATAAATTCAGTCTTAAAAAAATTACTGTTCTTGCCCCTGTTGTAAAAGGTCGGAAAGGGCATTACCGCGAATTATTTGAATTGATACGCAGACAAGGTTATCGCAAAGTAAGAGTGGATACTGTTATTTTAGAAATTGAAAGCGGTATGCAACTCGACCGATACAAAATTCACGACATCGAAGTAGTTATAGATCGCATAGAACCCAATGATGCAAACAAAAACCGCATCCATGAAAGTGTCAAAACGGCCTTTAAAATGGGCAAAGGAACACTTACTATTTTAGATAATTCTGACAACTCAGTTCATTTTTTTAGCAAGTTTTTAATGGACCCCGAAACTGGATTGAGCTATGACGAACCTCAGCCAAACACATTCTCTTTTAACAGTCCCTATGGTGCTTGCACCAATTGCAATGGCCTTGGTATTGTAAGCGAAGTAAACATTGAACACATTATTCCTGATCGCACTAAGAGCATTAATAAAGGCGGTATTTTACCCATTGGCGAAGTGCGCGAAAATTATACATTTTCTCAACTGCGCGGCTTAGCAAAAAAATATAAATTCAGTTTAGCCGACTCCATTAGCAAATTGAGTGATGAGATTTTAGAAATTATTTTACATGGCAGCGACGAAAGTTTCCCTGTTACTTATACCAACTACGAAGGCAAAACACAAACGATTGAAGCGACATTTAAAGGCATAATACCCATCATTGAAGAGCAATATTATGAAGGCAATAGCGAAAGTTTAAGCCGCTGGGCCGAAGAATTTATGCATGCCAAAGATTGCCCAGTATGTTTGGGACAACGATTAAAAAAAGAAGCGCTTTTTTATAAAATTGAAGGAAAAAATATTGCTGACCTCTCTCAAATTTCTATCAGCGAGTTAAATATTTGGCTGCAAACCATTGAAGTAAAATTAAGCGACCGTCAAAAAATAATTGCCTCAGAAATCATCAAAGAAATTAGCACACGTGTTGGCTTTTTAGTGAATGTGGGTCTCGATTATTTAACCATGAATAGTCCTGCTAATACCCTGAGTGGTGGCGAGGCACAACGCATTCGATTGGCCACACAAATTGGTTCTCAACTAGTCAACGTGCTTTATATTTTAGACGAGCCAAGCATCGGTTTGCACCAACGCGATAATGAAAAACTAATTGGTTCTCTAAAACAACTACGCGATTTAGGCAACAGTGTAATAGTGGTTGAACACGACAAAGACATGATGGCCGAAAGCGATTATATTATCGACATTGGTCCGCATGCTGGTATTAACGGTGGCCGAATAGTGGCACAAGGTACTTACCCTGAATTCTTATTACAAAATTCAACCACTGCGCAATATATCAATGGCACCAAATCGATAGAGGTTCCAAAGAAAAGAAGAAAAGGCAATGGTCATAAAATAGTCTTGAAGGGCTGCACAGGACATAATTTAAAAAATGTAAATGTGGAGTTCCCATTGGGTCAGTTTATTTGTGTAACGGGTGTTTCTGGCAGTGGTAAATCATCTTTGATTAACGAAACATTGTATCCCATTTTAGCCAAGCACGTATACAATAGCAAATACCAATGCTTGCCCTATAAAAGCATTACTGGATTGGAGCACATTGATAAAGTAATCCGCATTGACCAATCACCTATCGGCCGCACACCGCGTAGCAACCCTGCTACCTATACGGGTGTTTTTAGTGATATAAGAAACTTGTTCACCATGTTGCCCGAAGCTAAAATACGCGGTTACAAACCGGGTCGTTTTTCTTTCAATGTAAGTGGTGGTCGTTGTGAAACCTGCAAAGGTGGTGGCTACAAAGTCATTCAAATGAATTTCTTGCCAGATGTGGAAGTGTTGTGTGATGTATGCAATGGCAAACGCTATAACCGCGAAACATTAGAGGTGCGATACAAAGGCAAAAGTATTAACGATGTGTTAGACATGCCGATTGAACAGGCTGTAGATTTCTTCGATAATATGCCCATGATTAATCGCAAAATGCAAGCTTTAAAAGATGTAGGTTTGGGTTATATTACCTTAGGCCAATCCTCTACAACCCTTAGTGGTGGTGAAGCACAGCGTGTAAAGCTAGCCGAAGAATTGAGTAAAAAAGAAACCGGTAGCACCTTTTATATTTTAGATGAACCAACTACTGGCTTGCACTTCGATGATATCAATGTATTGTTAGGTGTGTTGAATCGCTTGATAGAAAAAGGCAATTCCGTATTGGTAATAGAACACAATATGGATGTCATAAAGGTCGCAGATTATCTTATCGATTTAGGTCCAGAGGGAGGACATGGTGGTGGCGAAATTTTAGCTGTGGGAACACCTGAAGAATTAGTAAATTCGAAGACCAGCCATACGGCTAGGTATTTGAAAAAGGAATTGAACCTATCCTAAATCCATTCCAAAGGAAAGGACTTTTTAACTTACTTATAAGTCAATTGGAAAAGCGAAGGAGATATAAATATTCCTGCTGCGGATTCTGATGTTATTGGGATTATAGTATTTGGGTACCAAATTGGTTAAGCCATAATTGTATTGTAATGAAAATCTGATATCGGTATTTGCAAAATGGGTCATGCTCAATTTAAATACCATTCCGATATCGCTCCCTCCTCTATTGGAAGCAGAGGTATTACCATAACGCATCTTATAACGGGTAGATTGATCGGTGAAATGTCCACCTAGAGGCAAGGCTGTAAATAAGCCAGCACCAATCAATAATTCATGACTGGGATTGTCAGTATAAAAATCGTGCATCAACGGCATATCCAGTCTTAAATATTTAGCAACAATATTACTATTGGCCGCATTGGCAACATAAATAGTATAGGCTGTTTTTGTAAAGGTAAGCGATGGATTAAACGACCAATACTTCAACATTTCATCTCGTGTATTTATTTTAAATAACCCCTCGGCCCCTATGCCATAGCCAAATCTGCCGCCGATAGGAATAGCAGGACGGTAACGCATGCTACTGAGGCCTATATCAGTTTTAAAAAAAAGTTTAGTCTGGGCATAAAAAGGTTTGCTAAAAAGTATAAGAAATAAAGAGGCGAATACAGTTTTTTTGATTGGCATAAGGCATTGCAAATTTATTTAAAATGCTTGAAAACCTCAATTAAAATTCTTTCCGTTTTTTTAAACAAAAAATAAGTTTTAAACTTGAAGTGAAATGGAAATCAATGTGAAGAAAGTAACCAATAAGGCAGAGAAAAAAGCGGCCTTTGATATCAGACAAGTTGTATTTGTGATAGAGCAAGTGGTAGATCCAGCAGAAGAATACGATGAGTATGACGAAGCCTGTACACATTTTTTAGCAACAGCAGATGGCGTTGCATGCGGCACTGCGCGATGGCGTTTTAAGGCTCCTGGCATTATTAAATTAGAGCGCTTTGCAGTATTAGAAAACTACAGAGGGAAAGGCGTTGGTGCAGCTTTGGTAAAAGCGGTTTTGAGCGATTTACCATTGGCGGATAAAGTAATGATGCACGCCCAATTACATGCCATCCCTTTTTACCAAAAGCTCGGTTTTGAAACCTACGGACCGCAGTTTGATGAGGCGGGGATTGAGCATTTCGCGATGAAACTAATTTAGCATGTGTTTATAAATTCAGATTACTGTGTTATGCTTGAATTGCAAATGCTCATTTATAGAAATGATCAAGACTTTTTATCAACTAATTTCAAGAATTAAAAGAGCAGCAAATGGAACAAATTTTAGAAATAAAATTAAGATGTCTTTTTAATAATTTAATACCGTCTTCTCATTTTATTTCATCATGCTTTGAATGCTCCAAATACAATCTGTGAATCTGTGGCCCATCTTTCTCCCCCATCTGACAACGCAGTTGGCAGAGAAAATATTTCCAACCCCTAAAGTTACAAAATAACGAAAAAATAATCTGTATAATCTGTGGCCCATGGTTCTCCCCCATCTGACAACGCAGTTGGCAGAGAAAATATTTCCAATCCCTAAAGTTACAAAATAACGAAAAAATAATCTGTATAATCTGTGGCCATGTTTCTCCCCCATCTGACAACCCAGTTGACAGAAAAAATATTTCCCAATCCCTAAAGTTACGAAGTAACGAAAAAATAATCTGTGAATCTGTGGCCCATCTTTCTCCCCCATCTGACAACGCAGTTGGCAGAAAATTTTTAGCACATCACGCATGTTTGCGGGATAAATAGCACATCCCGCATGTTTGCGGGATAAATGAGACTAGAATTTTTGCCATAAGGCAAAAATAAAGTCTCATTAAATAAAAAACCCCAGTTGCCTGGGGTTCTTTACACACATTAATACAATTAATATTTCAGTTATTAATTATCTTAGTCTTTATTTAATCTTCTGTTTTATCTTCGGCTATTGCCAAATTCCCAGACATTAATTTATCTTTTAATTTCTGCTCAATCTCTTTCCACATCTCTGTATTGTCTTCTAACAATTCTTTCACTGAATCGCGACCCTGACCCAATTTGGTTGCACCATAACTAAACCATGACCCACTTTTTTGAACGATGCCATTGTCAACTGCTAAATCTAAAACTTCGCCAACACGAGAAATTCCTTTGCCATACATAATATCAAATTCAACTACTCTAAAGGGAGGTGCTACTTTATTTTTTGCTACCTTAACCTTCGTTCTGTTACCTACTATTTCATCACCATCTTTAATTTGTCCAATTCTGCGAATATCTAAACGCACAGAAGCGTAAAATTTCAAAGCATTACCACCCGTAGTAGTCTCAGGATTGCCAAACATGACACCTATTTTTTCTCTCAACTGGTTAATGAAAATACAAATACATCCTGTTTTATTAATAGTACCTGTTAATTTTCTTAAAGCTTGCGACATCAAACGGGCTTGTAATCCCATTTTGCTATCACCCATGTCGCCTTCAATCTCCGCTCGTGGAACCAAAGCTGCTACTGAGTCGATAACAATTACATCAATTGCACCAGAACGGATTAGGTTATCTGCAATCTCTAAGGCTTGCTCCCCATCATCCGGTTGTGAAATTAATAACTCTGCTGTATTAATGCCCAATTTCTGTGCGTAGAACTTATCAAATGCATGCTCAGCATCTATAAAGGCGCATAAGCCACCTTTCTTTTGTGCCTCTGCAATACAACTCATCGCTAAAGTCGTTTTACCACTGCTCTCTGGACCATATATTTCTATCACTCTTCCTTTCGGAAATCCTCCCACACCCAAGGCCATGTCTAACCCAAATGAGCCTGTTGAAATTACCTCTGTGGCGACAACTGTGTTGTCATCCATCTTCATTACTACACCTTTACCGTAACTTTTCTCAAGTTTATCAATCGTTAGTTTTAATGCTTTTAGTTTTTCTGTATTCGAATCTGCTGCTGCCATATCTCTATGATACGAAATAAGTACATTAGTTCTGTCTCTTATTCACATTATTTTCGAGATATACACAAGTTAATCTACATTTTTGAGTTTGAATAAGTTGAAAACCTAAAATTTTTAAAAATACAATTGCCTTTTAATATTTCGAACCCTATAAATTTACGTCAAGTCTTACTGTCTTACATTGTTTCAGCATGGCTTCACTTTAAACTGTAAAAAATCATAAAAAAGAACTAGATAATGTAACACCAATTCCAAAAAAACATAGTATTCTTGCCCTAAGAAATGAAATTTGGTGCTATTGATATTGGATCCAATGGTGTACGCTTGCTAATCGCTCGTCCACTTCAGTTAGATGAACTTAAACCTGAATGGAAAAAGGTTGAATTCACACGTTTGCCCATTCGTTTGGGTGACGATGTATTTAGCACTAAAGAAATAGGAAAGAAGAAAGCTGAATTATTAACCAAAGCTGTTAAAGCTTTTAGTTTATTGCTCGACATCTACAATGTAGATTTTGTGCGTGCTTGTGCCACTAGTGCCATGCGTGATGCCAAAAATTCTGAGAAAATTATTAAGCTCATCAAAAAAGAAACAAGCATCGAAATAGATGTAATAACAGGCAATGCGGAAAGTAAACTGATTATGAATGCATTCCTTCACTTATTGCCGAAAGACGATACTTTTTTACACATCGATGTAGGCGGGGGTAGCACTGAACTTACACTTATTCAAGACAACAAACCACTGGTTGCCAAAAGTTTTAATATAGGCACTGTACGTGCACGTGAGAATAAAATTAAAGACGAAGAAACTGAAAAACTACACGCTTGGGTGAAAGAAAATGCCAGTTGGGTGCCAAAGTTAAGAGGTGTAGGAACGGGTGGTAATATTCATAAAATTGGCGAATTGGCAAATGTACCCCAAGGTGGTTTTTTAAAATTTAAAAAACTCGAACAAATTACCGAAGACATCGAAAAAATGGACCAGCATGAACGAATCTACCATTTAAAACTTAACCCAGATAGAGCCGAAGTAATTGATATAGCTGGTAAAATATACATCGATATTTTTAAACGCACCAATGTTACCGATATCATGACACCTTATCATGGTTTAAAAGATGGTATCATTCAAGATCTTTGGGAACGTTATTACAAAAGACAGAAGGATTGAAAGGAAATATTTCCTATTTATTTCTTTACCCTCAATTTTTTATAGATAACATCAGGTTGACCCTCTTCCTCATTTGGATCTTTTGGATCGGGTTTCATTTTATTAAAATCCTCATTCGTTTTTTCACTCGGTATGACCCCGTTGTTCAGTAAAACTTTTTTATTCAGTGATTTTTTAGTTTTCATAGTTTATTAATTGTTCAATACCTGCCACGACCAATCTATTATTTGCAAAAACAAAACATAAGCTATCAACTCAGGTTGCGGCGCATTTAAAATGCATGCAATCATTTTTTCTTGATTCACTTTATTTGAAAAATTAAGCGGCAAACCAAGTGGGAGTTTCACCTCTTCAAAACCATTCAATACTTTTACTTGCGACGCCTGTTGAACGACAAATTTAAGTTTGGCCTTCTGTTCAATAGCAGTTACAATGTCCGAAAGACTTACCAATATTACTTTGGTTAAATTTTTCTTGTGCAGAAGTTCATCATCACCTGAATTATTCATGCCCTCTCTCTTCAATTTAACAATCTTGAAAAATAGGTTTATCATATCATCTGTTCCGTTACTAACATTATGCGCTGTAATAGAAGCCTCCGATTGCATACCCTTTATTTTTCCCATAATTAATTTATAAAACAAAAATGAGTCATTTGACTCCAAAAATTCTTACACAATATTTTAAAATGATTACAAAAATTTCACCTTAACCCAATAAATACAATTTAAATTAAGCGGTCATTATTACTATTTATGCTGTTACAAATGGCAAAATAACATCACCTTAGTACTTAATATTCTGTAACTTATATTTGAAATAACCTGTTTTAAAATAAATATTTGAATTTATCCAACATTAATATCTTATCTTTGTATAATATGGTTGAATAATTGTTTCTATTATGTTATTCAGCACATCTTTTTATTTAATACCTAATTGAATATGTAACAAATTTACAATGCCATGTCAATGACCCAAGTAGCACTCCTTAAAAGTGCAGAGATTCCATCCAAAGAAAAGATTCAAAACCACCTCGTAAAATTGGGGTATGATTTTAAATTCACGGATCATGGTGATCCATTTTATGGTGCCAGCAATATTGAATGTACTATTAATAACTACCCTACGTCCTTCGAACTATATTTTGAAGAGGCAAAAGGTATTTTAAAAGAATGGACCTGGTTGCCCCCACCGCAATCCGAGCCCGACACCATTATATTCTTTGTTTGGGATTCTGACTTTGCAGCAGCCGCTTGTATCGGATTGATTTGTATTGCCCTCATTGATTATAGTGCTGCAAAAATCTTTTACCTCGAGGAAGAAATGCCATACTCAAGAGAAATGTTAATAAATGATACGCCTCACTATTTATATGAACTTGAAAAACTAGTACCCAACTTTAGTGACAATGATGAAGAAAAATCATTTGAATCTTTTCAAAAATATAAATGGTGGCAAAAACTATTAAAATGGTTTAAGTAACAGCCATTCATTACTAAATCAATCCATACTTTTTTCGAATCGAACTGAAATGGTGGTATAAATCCAAATTATCCCTATCGTTAATAGGTTCTCGAATGAACTTTTCTTCTGCGAACCAAAAGACGCTATTTTACGATAGCTTTTAATAAACCGTTAGATATTCGAATTTTCGGAAACCTGTCTGGTTTGGGTATTTTACCTGTTCATTCTCCATTAAAATTCTAAATTCCCAACTTTTTTTAAGTCAAATAAAACTATATATTTGCTAAGTATCTATCAATCAAACAATGAATCAACAACCAAATAAATTTACTTTTTTAGGCAAATACAAACATCCTATTTTTTTATTACTATTAACATGCTCTCTTTGTATTTTACCATTTATTAGCAATGGTCAAGACACCAAACAAAAAGGATTGCTGTGGGAAATCACAGGTAATGGCTTAAAAAAACCGAGTTATGTTTATGGCACCATGCATGTAAGTAGCAAATTAGCTTTTCACCTTGGTGATTCCTTTTATAAAGCCATGATGAGCTGTGAAACAGTCGCATTCGAACAAAATTTCGACAGTGTTATTCACCTTTGGATAACAGAAAAAGCTTCGTCAAAAAAAGCAGATAACGAAGTATTAAGAAGAAGAACCAACGGCTATTTTGGCCTCAATTATTTCAAACTTAATACCTTTAACAAAGAACTTGTGCAATACCGAATGAGCAGCGAAACACAAGTAGCCAATTATATACTAAAACGCGGCGATGACGATAATTTTGAAGAAGATGCTTGGCTAGATTTATACATTTATCAAATGGCCAAACGCACAGGAAAAAAAATTGCAGGCGTTGAAGGCTATGATGAGAGTCGCAAGTTAGTTGACGAAGCCTATAATGATGACGACGACGAGAAGGAAGATAAAAATAAAAAGAAAATAAACTATTCCACCAGATCTAGATTATCTGCTAAAATTTCACCAAGTTACCGCAAGGGCGAAATATGGATGTTAGATTCAATCAACCGTACCATTAGCAGTGAACATTACTTAGAATACATGTTGTATAAACGCAATGAAAATCAAGTGCGCAGAATGGACTCAATAATGAAACTTGGCAATACCTTATTTACTGCGGTTGGTTGTGCCCACCTGCCTGGAAAACGGGGTGTATTGATGTTACTCGAAAGCATGGGTTATAAGGTTAAACCAATCAATAGTATTGCAAATGAGAAAAGCAAATTGGCGGAAAAATATGAAAAACTGAGTTTCAAACACACCTATAATACGGTGCAAAGCAACGATGGATTTATTAGTGCTAAACTGCCTTCTCGCTTAAGCAAAGTAAAAGAGACAAGCGAATTTGAAACCTATTTTTGTCCCGATCTGGCCAATGGTCATTTTTACCAAATAGATAAAATTAATACTTACACTGCTTTTACTGGCAAACCAGTGAGTGAAATTTTATTGCAAATAGACAGTATTTTATACGAAAGCATTCCTGGAAAAATTGAAAATAAAAAAAGTATTAGCAACAATGGCATGGATGGCTATGAAATTACTTCGCGTTTAAAAACTGGAGACATTCAACGCTTCCGAATCATTGCTTCACCTTTTCACTTATACATTATCCGCATAGCTGGGAAAAAAGATTTTGCGCTAAGCAAAGCAGGCGACAACTTTTTTAACTCGATAAAAATTAACGAATATTCGGCTACCGACCTGAAAAAAATTGCAGCACCAGATAGTTTCTTTACAGTCGAAATACCGACCTCGATTAGCGATGGAAAATTCCCAGCATATAGCAAAACAAGTGGCTATTTAGAACACCTTGCTTTTAATCCTGCCGAGAACAATATATACATGGTTCAACAGGTGGATTTAATAAACTACAAATTGATGGAAGATGACACTTTCACGCTCCACATTATGGCCAATAGTTTTGCAAGCACCGATAACTATGATATTGAAGCCTATAAAATTTATAAATGGAATGGCTATAGCACCATGGATGCCACTTTTACAAACAAAAAGAAAGAACATTATGAAGGGCGTTTTGTAGCAGCTGGTCGCAGACATATTATGTTTGTTCAAAAAAGTAAATCAAACGAAAAGTTTGAAAGTCGCTTTTTTAAAACCATGTTAATTAATGGCGCATTCATTGACGACAAGTCTTTTGAATACAAGGATACTTCACTGTTTTACACAGTTAAAACGACTGTTAAACCCTATTTGGTGGTAGAAAGCGACCGCAGCAGCACGCGTAAAAAACCCAAGAAAATTGACCTTAGTGAAAGCATTTTTACTGAACATTATTTTGCCCCACACAATGCGAATGAATTTATTGAAGTAAATTTTTATCAGTTTGGGCGATATGATAACATCGATTCATTAAGCGATTATAGTATCCGATCTAAAAAAGCACCAGAGGGTTCGATCTTAGCTTACAAAAAAGCATATTATAAAAATGGAACTGAATTTTTAATGCTGAAATTTTCTGATACTGGAACTACCAAACAAGTATGGCGTTTGCGCGCAAGAAAAGGCGAAGTATCGTATCATGTATATGCAGTAGTAGATACCTTAAAGCCAGTGAGTAAATTCTATACAGAATTTTTTCAATCATTTACCCCTTCTTTAGATACAATAATTGGTACCAATGTATACGAGGCCAAAGGCTACCGCATTATTAGTGACATAAAAACAGGAGACAGCTTGACACGCGTATCTGCATACGACAATGTATCAGAATCGGAATATACATTGGCAGATGCAAAACAGCTCATTGCATTAATAGATAGTTTGAATGTGCCCGTTAAGGACTACCAAAGCAAAAAAGCTAATCTATACTACGCACTTTTTTCGATCAAAAATTTAGATGCTGCAACCTTACAATTTGCTTTAAATAGTTATAACAAAGCAAAGGATACTGCTACTTATATTCAAGTACTTTTAAATGGACTAAGTGAAAATGCGACCCAACCAAGTTATGAAACCATCCGCAAAATTCTAGCTAGCGACCCACCAGTTGTAAAGTTTAATGAATACGGCAATTGCCGCATGTTTAGTAATATGGCCGATACTGCTATTTTGACAAAACCGCTGCTGCCATTATTCATAGATTTATTGGAAATAGACGAATACAGACAGCCAGTTTACAAATTACTATCAGCGATGTTGGACTCAAGTATTATAACCGCAAAGGAACTTACACCCTATTTACCTAAATTAATGACGCAAGCAAAAATTAATTTAAAAAGACAAAAGGGCAATGATTACAATTATAGCAATAGCAATCTTTACTACCTCACAAATATCATGGGTTATGCTAAAAACATTAAACCAGAGATACAATCTTTCCTATTGGAAATTGCGGCTTTTACCAATAAGGCAGAGCGTAAAATTTATTTACCATTGATGTTCAAACACAACATCACGGTTGAAGATTCTGTGATTCAGAGCATGTCGAAGAACAAGGAAACACGTTACTTTACCTACTATAATTTGAATAAATACAAGCTATTGAATAAATTTCCTGAACAATACAAAACACAGAAAGAGATTGCTTCTGCTATGATTTATCCAACGGCCTCTTCGTATAATAAAATAGATTCAATTATTAATTATGGAAGTCGAATTATAACGATAAACAATGAGTCTAAAAGGGTTTATTTGTTTAAGACCCATTCGGAAGATGATGCGAGTAATGAGTGGGAGGCCTATGCCTCGTCGCCGTTTAGTATGGATTCTACTATTTTGAGTCCACTAACGAATGTGCAATATATGCGCAAATCGATGGAGGAAGCGCTCAGTGAAGAGAAGATGTTTAAGGAGTTGATGTTTTTGTATGAATATAATTATCGCAAACTATTTAATGGTTTGAATTTGAGTTCGCGTTCTTATGATTAATTTGTAACAATAAATAAAAACATACCGGCTGGTATGTTTTTATTCCCCAACCACGAAGTGGTTAAACCTGAATATCCGCTGATAATAACGGCGGTTATTCATCACACAGGTATCCTCAACCCTGAAGAGGGGTTGAATGCTGTTTTATGGGAACAATGGTTTTTATTTACTCGAAATTTTGCAGTGATGTCAACTTTGTGGATTCTAACACTTACTTTTTGCATTATTGATAATCTAATTGATTTACATGGAATCAATGCTAATTCTTGGTGATCAAAAAGTAAGCAAACTTAGCCGAAGGCGTTCTCACGAGCTTGCGAGTAAAAATCTAGTCGTGACAGTCATTTATTTTTCTGTGAAAAATTTTTTTGTGATTCATTTTTTTTATCACGGCAGGTGATCTTTTTACCTGTAAAAAGCTTCCTTTGTGATACTAAAAAAAATTGCATCCCAAAAAACCAATGTCTGTCAACGACGTATAATCTCCGATGTAGTTTTTGGTTAAGTTTATCAATTTGAGGATTCTACTGAATCCATCAAGTTTGGTTTAAATATCGACATTATCTTACAGGTATTCATCCCAGCGGGATGAAATATCTGTAAGGACTGGAACTGGCGCACCAAAAGGTATTCCGTAGGGATTTAATATTAAATAAAAACATACCAAGCGGTATGTTTTATACCCCAACCACGAAGTGGTTGAAGATGAATAGCCGCTGATAAAATCGGCGGTTATTCATCACACAGGTATCCTCAACCCTGAAGAGGGGTTGAATGCTGTTTTATGGGAACAATGGTTTTTATTTACTCGAAATTTTGCAGTGATGTCAACTTTGGGGATTCTTTCTCTTACTTTTTGCATTGATCAAAAAGTAAGCAAAAAATCTAGTCGCAACAGGCATTTATTTTTCTTTGAAAAATTTTTTTGTGATTCATTTTTTTTATCACGGCAGGTGATCTTTTTACATGTAAAAAGCTTCCCTTGTGATATAAAAAAAAAATCGCTTCCCAAAAAATCAATGCCTGTCAACGACGCCTAATCTCCGATGTAGTTTTTGATTAATTTTACCAGTTTGGGGTTTCTGCTGAATCCATCAAGTTTGATTTAAATATCGACATTATCTTACAGGTCTTCATCCCAGCGGGATGAAATATCTGTAAGGACTGGAACTGGCGCACCAAACGATTTTCCCTAGGGATTTAATATTAAATAAAAAACATACCAATCGGTATGTTTTTATTCCCCAACCACGAAGTGGTTGAAGATGAATAGCCGCTGATAAAATCGGCGGTTATTCATCACACAGGTATCCTCAACCCTGAAGAGGGGTTGAATGCTGTTTTATGGGAACAATGGTTTTTATTTACTCGAAATTTTGCAGTGATGTCAACTTTGTGGATTCTTCCACTTACTTTAGCTTCGCTGCTACTTCGTGGTTTTGCATTACCCAAAAAAGCAACACCTTAGCCGAAGGCGTTCTCACATACCAATCGGTTTCTTTTATGCCACACT
>JAQSCZ010000083.1 GCA_029945665.1 bacterium
TTTTTTTAAATTCGCACAAATCTTCATCCCTGACCAATTAAAATTTTTACGTTCCTGTGGAAATCGGGATGGACCCAACGCGCAGATCCTGCTTTCGATAAAATTTGTACAATTTTAGTAGGAAGTGGTATTGGTTATTGTTTTTTTTATTTAAACCAAATTCATCCCGGTCCTATTGAAATTTTTAACTGTGCTTAGACCTCAAGCACATTCGTCCTAGAATACCAGTTTTATTTACAATTTTGTTACTTTGATTACCTTTTTTAAATTATTTAAAAAAGATTTAAGCAAAATAACTAAATATAGTTGAATATACTTTCATAACCCGAACTCAGGCAATTTTAGTATTTTAAACAATATAATCTATTGCCCAGTAACCTGGTTATGGTATTGCAAGTAATTTTCTGCTTTTGATTTATCGCCTGCTTCTAATGCTTTCATGTGCATAAAATAGTATGGCTCGCCTTCATCACCTGAATAGCCCGCTTGCTTTAGTATTGTCACAAATCGATTGTAAATTTGTTGATTGTCTTGTCCAAACTCAAAAAACTTGTAATAATTAAAAGCAGCTTGTTCAAAATTATTAGTTAATGCGTTGGTTTCGGCCAAATAATAATAACTGCCGCTAAAGTTCTCTTTATAAAACAATGCCTTTTCAAACTGTTTTTTTGCCAATGCAATGGTTGCTGTATCAATCATGGTTGGAAGGACTGTTGCTTTTCCGTAATACATTTCCCCCAATGCTGCATAGGCCTCGTAATTTCCGTTACGCAACTCAATGGCCTTAGTATAATAGTTAATCGCCCGGTCGAAATAAGCCATTGGATTCACTGTATCGGTCTTCAATTTTTCATACGCGGCATTACCCGCTCCTCGCGCATACTCTTCCTCTAAAGGATTGTATTGCATAGCTTTTTCATAAAAATAAAGCGAACTATCTCCATTTTTAAGATTCAAATATTGTTTCCCCAAATAACTGTAATTATTTTCTGATTTAACCACAGCGGCTATTGTTACACCATCTACTTTAATTTCATGTATCGTTCCTTTTGGCGGCCAATATCCATCTAAAATTTGATTTTGAGAAAGTGTGCGCGTGGTCCAAATCGCATATTTCCAATCATCATTGGCCCATTCATATTCTCTGGTCCATTTATACATTACATCTTTCCCTTCTGGCACAAAGGTCTTTAAAGCTTCCTGAATATTATTACTACTAACGCGCCTATCACCTTTCAATATTTCTGGCTTATTTTTAACTAACCAGTCAAAGGCTGCTCTTGGCGATTGATTCCAATAATCTAATTCATATACCCCATTCGCACCTTTTACACCGCCAGCTATTTCGTTAAAATACAAATATTGGTAAGGATGGTTCACGATGCTCCAAATTCCAGGCTTCAAGAATGTAAGCCCTATAAGTGTTAGTATTAATAATTGCGCCTTGGTGTTTTTTATAACTTGAACCAATGCCACCCAACCAATAACCGCTAATGCCACCAAGGATGGATAAATGAAGATAAAATGCCTCCAACCATTGTATACGTATGACTTTTTATAAATGGCATAAGCAGAGGGGAACAAGGTTGCAAAAATCAACAAAATAAATGCCCAAAACAAAAGGCGGTCCTTCTTGAACCATCCAAATATCAGACTCAACGCAAAGCCACCTAGCACGGCTATAGGCGCTGTGAGCATTATTAATTTAGGCTCATAATACCATGGTTTATTAAATATCCTAACTCCTTCGAACAATTCGTAATAGGTTAGGTATGAAAATTTCTCAAACTCTTGCAAAGCTTTAACAGCACCGGTTAAAGGCTGTCTTAAAGCATAAGGCCACATTAAAATGCCGATACAATAGCCTGCAATTGCCACAATAAGAAAAGGAATTAAATAGGGTTTAACACTAGTAAAAAACGATACTTTTTTATTTCGTTTTAACAACCAAACAATCCCAACAAACAAACCTAAATAACCGATGAGCAACAAACCTCCGGCTCTGATACTGATGGCAAAACCGATAGCAATAGCCAGCATTACTTTTGTTTGATGCTTGGCATCTGGCAACTCACGCATTAATTTTATCAAATAATACAGTGCCATAATGTAACCTGCAGCAAACGGAATATCTTTGGGATTATTAAAACAATGCCCAAAGAAAGATGGTGAACAAACCATTGCTAAAAGTGCAATCAATGCGGGCAACCAACCTGAAAACAATCGAACGATAAGTGCCGTAAATAAAATACATAAAAAGCCCACCAATGCATTAAAAAAGTGACGTGTGGCATACTCGTTTTCAATTTTAAAAACACTGTTAACCGCAGAGGCAGCAACGTCGATACTCATGCCATAATACACATTTGTAAAATAATCGCGCTGCCCTGCTTTTTGCGAATTAAACATATTGGTATCGTTACCAAAACTGGCATAATATTTCAGTACATCTTTCGAAAATTTATTGTGATTGGGTTCATCCCATGTTACATTGTAATCGAAACTAATCCAACACATCAACACAAGCAATAAGGCCGATGCGATTCCAAAAATGCGTTTATATCCACTGTGGTTAAAATCCAGCCATGTGGTGTTTTCCTGACGGGTAGAAACCAAACTAAAGAATGAATTTTTGAGGGCTAATAAGCCTTTCAAAAATGAATTAAAAAACGCCTTAAAACCATCACCAAAAACATAACTTTCAGCAGCCAAGTCAAAATTTATTTTTTGAGTATTGTTGTCTTTTTCGCCAATGGCCGCCATTTGCCATGCATCTTTCAAACCTTTGTCGTTCAGAATCAAATAGGTTTCCTTTTGCATCAAAACAGCTTTACTAGCGCCAATATTAGCATTTGTTCCAGTTGTTAACTTTGGCCAAAAATTTGCCCAATAGCCGCACCACTTTTCAAAAAAAGAAGCTTTTGAACTGTATTGTTCATGACCTAAATAAATGGCCTTACTACCCGTACTTTTATTTACAGCACCTATCCATTTAACATATGCCGAGGCATCGGTCAATAACGGAAACGCTAATGGTAAAATATTTTTAACAGTCTCTGGAAAGTCATTCGTTTCTATAAAAACAATTGGGTTATCATTTATTGCTTTATTAAGCACTTCACTTAAATCAGTATTCGCATAGATTTTAAAACCTGAATTAGGTTTAGTCGCCATTGCGCAAATTTGTTTTAAATCTTCTTTGCTGTTGGCATTGTCAGTATATTTCGTTATCAATACAGCAGTGTGTATTGCCGTTGAATTTGGGGTTGATTTAGTAGTTTCTAGAGTGCTCATCAAATTGGGAATTAAAACTTGCGAAATTTAACGATAATAGTTGTGCTAGCAAAATATCGGAATTTTATTTTAAAAGTGTAAGCAAGGGAATCTGTATTTTTGTTGACTCATTTTCCCATTTCAGACTATCAAGGCTGTAAAACCTTCCATGAAACAAAAAATCAAAATAGCACTTGAATTATTACTCAACCGTTTGTCTGAGGAGAATACCAGGCGTGTTTCATTGGGTTTCTCTCATTTTAAAAAACAACTAAGCGTTGCATACAAAAAGCAATCTTGGAAAATTCGCCTCATTCATCTTTGTGATTTCATTATTGTGCGAACCAATGGCTTTCGATTTATTGAATTTGAACTCACCAATATTTGCAACGCCCAATGCATTTTTTGCCCTTATCCTGACATGTTAAGAACCGAAAAAAAATTCATGAACATGACTAGCGAAACGCTAGCAATGAATAGTAAAAAACTGAGTCATTTTAAAAATGCCATGGTAAGCTTTACACCCACTACAGGTGATACACTATTACATCCAGAATGGCCTGCTTTTATAGCAAGTATAATGGCCGTTCCCCAAGTAAAACAAACTACTTTTTTTACAAACGCGATTAAATTAGATATTGAAAACCAACATAAATTAATCGATCTTTTGAAGCATGACAACCACTTGAAAATGTCTCAACTTTATTTCTCTATTGGTGGCTTAAACCGCACGGATTATAAAACACTTTATAAAGTAGACCGGTTCGACCTGGTTATCGAACAAATCAATTCATTTCTATTATTACTTTTAGAAAACAATTTAACAACCGGTATCCATTTGCATTTAAAAATGTTACGGGCCAATGATTTCAAATTAGCGGAGGCCATTTCATTGCTGAATAAAAACAAATATCCATTTCTTTATATTTCTCATTCACATTTGTATTACAGCAACGATGGTTATAACAGAAATGCACAAATAGCCTATTATCACAAGGTGCCAATAGAGAAGACTAAAGCTTGTTCCTATTTGTATAAAACCAGATTTGCAGCCGATGGGAGTATATGGGCCGATGGTTGTGTAATATCCGAAATGCCCGGAGATAGCTCATTAAGACTAGGTTCAGCCTCCGATTCACTAACTGTTATTGAAGCTGCTAGAACTAAAATTATCGCCGACTGGGAACAACAAAGCCTTATTCCAAAGCCTTGTCAAGGCTGCACTGTATACCATTGTAAAAAATAAGCAGGCCAATAAATAGATTATTAACCTGCTTATTTATTTTTTAATATTGCCATAAATCATGCTCAAAAATAAAGAGGTCATTCTTTATTTCATCGCTTGCCAATAAAGCATTCACACCATTATTTTCATTTTCCGTCAATTGATTAACATAACTGTCATAGACATTCGATTGAAATACAATATAACTATCGAAAATCCGCATTTGAAAAAAATCATCGTAATTCAATCTCGCTGCATCATTATACCGATTGAACATTTCTATTCGCATTAACATCGGTCTTATCTCTTCCATTTTTATCCAACAAAGTGGTGCTTCCCTGCCTGCAAAGGTTGAAAACTTTTGTTTAAAAACTGGCGCTATACCTATAATTACCGGCTTGAAAACTGAATGTTTATAATCAAAAATCCAATCTTCCATGATCCAAAATTTATGAATATCATCGGAATTAAATATTTCGGTAACAAAAGTATCTATGCCAATGGAGGCATCTGTCGGGTCGGTAGAAATAAAAACTGGTACCTGAATACTTCCTCTCAAACTAAAAACTATGCTATTATAAACAGAAGCAAAAGAATCCGAACGATAGGCGCGAATGCCTCCAGAAGTTAAGCCTTCGTATAAAACCCTGCTTAAAGGCAAGCGTGGCCACTCAAGCTGCTTGTTCATTTTCTGCCGGGTATCTATGCATCGAATAATCCGTTTGGACAACTTAACATCCACTTCTAATTTCATTGGAATTGCAACTGGCGTATTCTCTCGAATCTTTCTTTTATAATAACTGTCTGGCTCACCACTGGTTATAAACTCACTGTAATTAACCTGAGCGGCTATATTACTTGTTCCAAATAGCCCAAAGCAACAAATACACAGCACTATTTTTTCAATATATAACTTAAACATCTTATTGAATTTTAATGGTTATTGGATCTAAATAAAAATTTCCACCAGGACCGCTCGCCACAATATTTTCTAAATAAATACTCTCGCCAGATTTCGATCTGTTGACCAGGCCTTTGATAATTTCTGCACTATTACCTTGCACTTCTTTGATAATTGCACCATCCCTTTTTGAATCTAAAACTGCGGTATATTTTATAACCGTATAGTTAAGATTACTAAAATAAAAATCTTCTAATGTTGCATTAACAGTTTTTTGTAAAAGTATTTTTACTTTCGGGTAGGTTCCTGCCACTAGGCTACCTACTTTCAATTTCGGTTGGGGTACTCTTCTAACCTTGTAGGTACTCTCGCCCATTTTTTTAATTTGGCCATCATCCATCCTTGCGCTTACAGTTATCACAGCACTTTTTGTTCCTACAGCGGCCTTGGCAATAAATTTTCCACTACCCGATTTTGCGAGCGTAACGCCACTGCTAGCTGTCACAATTGTATTCTCGGGTGTAACGCCAGGCACGGATATAGACATTGGGTTATCTAAACCAACAAAAAGCACATTCATAGCATCGGCCGATATAGCTGCAGATGGTTGGAATGAACTCCATTCAATAGGCTCGGCATCTACAAAAATCGTATTACCTGTTAATGGATCCACCGTTTCAATTTTGGCCTCTACCTTGTGACTGCCGATACCTGATGCTGCAAAAGTGTACATTCCTAATCCACCATCAACCGGTATAGAATTTCCATTGACGATAATCTTTTGAGGGGCTGTTTTATCAAAGGTTGCCAAAGCAATGCGGGCTTTAAAAGTAGAACCACTCATTACATACTTACTTTCTGGAATAATAAGCGCCCTTTGATCGGTTTGGGTGAGCGTGGTATTAATATTATCGCTTAGTACACTAAGCACATCGGCCTCTAACGACTTGCAATCATTTTGAGTTTTTGACAAAAGTGTAACAACACCGGCTAAAGGCGCCTCAACAAGATAAATAGACTCCCATGTCTTATGCTCTAAATCACCTGTTTTTGGATCTTCGGCTTTTAAGGGGGTCGACTTGTCCAACGCAGCCATTACCATTGGCCCACCTCTGGTTGTTTTAAGCAGAGCCAGTAACTTATTGCGTGTTTCATTAATTTTACCTTTTAACAAGGCTCCATTTCCAAGGCCTTGTGCATCAAAATAATTGGCATGCTTTTCCATGTCATCAGGCAGGGACAGTTCTGTCAACCCCTTTTGATTGGCTTCTGGTTCTATTCTTCCACCACCATTCTTAATAATATCCTTTTTCATCTGCTCAACATAAGTATCAAAATCGGATGAAATCTGATGTGCATCTTTGGCTAATTGGTACCATTTTTCGGTTTTCTGTCTGGTTCTTTCATTGTTCATTTTTGCTTGGAAAGCACTCATGGTTTCAAGATTTCTGACATCGGCATTCTTATTGGCATTGTTAAATGACAATTCGAATAAATAGAAGGACTTCAATATCTCGCGTGAGACATTGAGTGCAAGCATGGCAATTAACACGAGATACATCATGTTAATCATCCTTTGTCTGGGGGTTAATGTTTGGTTTGACATGTTATATGATTTGAATAAATGTTTTTAAATGGGGCATAAAAATGACCAACTCCAAAATGAAGTAAGCCATAGGCATAGCAATTCCCTGACCTTCATTAAAGGACAAGGGTAATTATAGAAAGATGGGGCAATTAAATTTAGACTTAAGCAACGTTAAGTTTGAGCGCTATTCATTTGAAATAAGAGCTATTCCAATTGAATAAGGTGTTTGGGAGTTGAAGGGATGTAGTAGAAATTCATGTTGTAAATATTTCGGTGGATTAAACCAATTCAAACCACTTATATTATAACGGAAAAAGCCTCATTTTATTGCCCTTTTCTCGCTGAAAACTGGGCATAAAAAAACCCCGAATAAATTCGGGGTTTTGATTAATTTTTGTTGTTTAATATTGCCACAAGTCGTGTTCAAAAATGAACAAGTCATTTTTCACCTCTTCACTCTTCAATAGAGAGGCAACACCATTGTCTTGGTTCTCGGTAAACTGATTGATAAAATTATCAAACACATTGGATTCATAAATGATATAACTATCAAAAATACGCATTTGGAAAAAATCATCATAACTCAATCTGGCCGCATCGTTGTAACGGTTAAACATTTCAGTATTGGCCAATAATGGTCTTAACTGATCCATGTTTATCCAACACAACGGTTGATCTCTTGTAACCGCGCCACCATAAGAAGGAGCAAATACAGGAGCCAAAGCTAGAATTCTAGGTTTAAACACAGAGTGTTTGTAATCAAAAATCCAATCTTCTAAAATCCAGTACTTTTTAATTTTATCATATTCGAATGGAACGTTCACAGGAGAATCCACACCAATGGTAGGATCATCCGGATCGGTAGAATAAAATACGATAATTTCAGAGCCTCCTCTTTTTTGAAAATCTTCTGTATTATAAAAAGGCAAAAGAGAATCATTTTTGTACGCAACCAAATCGCCTTTGGTTAAGCTTTCGTATAACACTCTGTTAAGAGGCATTCTAGGCCATTCCAATTGCTTATTCATTTTTTGACGTGAATCTATGCATCTGATAACTCTTCTGCTAAATTTCACATCAGCTTCTCTTAGATACGGGTAGGCAATTACCGGCCTTTCTCTAACAGCTTGTTTTTTGTAACTGGTTGCTTCTCCACTCGTAATAAAATCTGAGTAGTTTACCTGAGCAGATAAATCAACAGACAATAATATTACCAGTATATAAATTAATTTTTTCATAGTTATTGAATTGTAATTGTAATCGGGTTTAGAGGTCTTTCACCTCCAGGTCCTGTTGCTCTGATACGATCTATCAGAATAATATCACCTGCTTTTGCTTTGTTAGCAAAATTCTTAATAGCTGCTGCAGAGTTACCAGAAACTGCCTGCTCTTCCATATTACCTCTTCTTGGTACAAAAATTACATTGTATTTAGTTACAGTGAATTTAACACCATCGAATACGAAGTTAGCAAGGTTAGCATATACGAAACCAGCTGCTGCAGAAACCTGAGCTTTAGGATAAGAACCAGAACCCAATTGACCTAACATTGCTTCAGGTTTAGGCACTTGTCTGATTCTGTATTTCATTTCACCCATTTTCTTGACACTACCATCTGGCATTTTTGCACTTACTGAAATGCTACTTTCTTTTGAACCTGCACTAACTGTTGCTTTGTATTTGCCATCACTTAATTTAACTAAGGTGATACCAGCTCCTGTACTAACTTGGGTAGCACTTGGTGCAACACCAGGAACTGAAATAGACATTGGATTGTCTAAACCAATATACAATACGTTCATTGCATCTGCAGAAATAGTTGCTGATGGTTGAAATGAAGTCCACTCAACAATTGGGGCAGAAATCAAAACAGTTTCACCAGTACCTGGATCAATTGATTCAATTTTAGCTTCAATCTTGTGAGAACCTACACCACTTGCAGGAATATTAATTTCGCCTAAACCATCTTTAACTGGAATTGGTGAACCGTTTACTAAGATTCTTTGAGCAGCAGTTGAGTTATAAGCAGCCAAAGCAACTTGTGCTTTGAAAGAGCTACCACTCATTACGTTGGTACTTTCTGAAATAACTACAGCCATTTGCTTATCAAATTTGATAGTAGCAGCATCAATGTTCTCAGCCAATTTGGTTAAGATATCTGTTTCTAATGCTTTACAATCGTTCTGCACTTTGGTTAACATTGCCATAACACCAGCAACTGGAGAATGACCTAAAACGTCTCTTTCCCATGTTTTTTTAGCGCCATTTTCATCTTTAAAATCTTCAACCTTAAATGCAGTTGTTTTTTCAAAAGACTCCATCGTTGCTTTGTCATCTTTTACTCCTTTTAGAACAGCGATCATATCTGTTCGGGCTTTATCGATGGTAATACGCAAGGCATCACCTTTGCCTTTAACAGCATCATCAGTACCTAAGTAATGTTTGTGACCTTCCATGTCATCGCCTTTGCTCATTTCAGCTAAGCCTGTTTGACCTTTGTCTAATTCTTTTCTACCACCTGCTGCTTTTTCGATATCAGATTTGTAAACATCGATATCTTTGCAGAATTTAGCAGAAATTTCTTGTACCTTTTTAGCTTTTTCCGCCCATGGTCTTGCTCTTTCACCTGCTGCATCTTTTTTTTCCATTGCAGCATCGAAAGCAGACATAATGCCTTTGTTTTTGTCAGTCAAACTTTGATTGGCTTTAACAAAAGACACCTCCATTAGGTGGAATGCTTTTAAAATTTCGTTTGAAATATTGAGGGCTAGTAAAGCAATTAACACGAGATACATCATGTTAATCATTTTCTGCCTTGGGGATAATTTACCACTTGCCATTTTTTAGATTCTCCTTTCTTATTTGGTTATAGTAAAATTAGTTTTTTGCTCCGCCCATTGCGCTTAGCATGTTGCCATATACTGAATTCAAACTACCTAGGTTTTTATTTAATTTACCCAAGTTGTCTTTAAATTCAACGCTGTCGTTGGCTGTTGCAGATAGGTTGTTAACCATGTTGGTTAATCCACCGGCAAAAGAAGCCATAGAAGAACTAATTTCTGTTGAAGAAGAACTAATAGACTCAATAGCTTTAGAAGCCTTGCCAATATTAGCTGTATATTCATTCGTTGCAACTGTTGCGTTACTTAGCGTAGCCATTTCCTTAACATTATCACTTAATGACTGTAAACCATTGCCTAAGCTGCCTATTAATTCAGGACCAACTTTAGCCTCAGCTAACATTTTATCTAACTGTTGAGAGATTGAACCAGTATTCGCTTTTGGTTTTTTTTCTGAAGGCTCCATACCTGCTAATTCAGGGTATACTAAACTCCAATCATATTCAGCGTGAATAGGCTCAAATACCGAAACGAAGAAAATTAAGGCTTCTGTACCAAGACCTGCAATTAGCATTGCATTCGCAAATGGCCAGTGCATAATTTTGAATAAGGCACCGATAATTACGACTGATGCGCCCCATCCATAGATGTAAGACATGATGATTTTGAATTTTTTGCTTTCGAAAACGCTGTTACTGCTCATGATTTTTTTGTTGTTTGTTTTTTAGGTTAATGTTGAATTTTTGTTGTTATCTTAATGGCTGTGTAAAACCAATTATTTTCTATCTTTATTTGAACGTCCGATGTATGTTTGGATGCAACGAAAACCAACGTAACTTTTTGAAGTATCTTGGTATTCGTATGTTCTACTTCCATTTTGTATGAAATAAGCCACATCTTTCCAACTACCACCTTTGATAACTTTACGTTTCATTGTGATATTTGTAGCTGCTGCCTCGGCGCCTGTTTCTTTTACATTGATTCTGTAATCTGGATTTAAATCGTGGGTAAATACATGCGACTGTTCGCTCCAAGCATTTACTGTCCACTCGGCCACATTACCTGCCATGTTGTATAAACCGAAATCGTTAGGGAAATAACTATCCACTCTTACTGGATACATTCCACCATCAGCACCATAGTTACCTCTTAGTGGTTTGAAGTTAGCCAACATACAACCTTTACTGTTTCTAGTGTAAGGACCGCCCCAAGGATAGTTGTTTCCAATTCTACCGCCACGTGCTGCATATTCCCACTCATATTCCGTAGGCAATCTAAAATCTTCCGTTACTGGCTCATCATAAGACTCCCAATAGGTGTTTTTGTAAATTGTTCTCCAGGTACAAAATGCTTGTGCTTGGTGCCAATTTACACCTACCACTGGATAATCATCATACTTAACGTGGTTAAAATAATGACGCGCCATTGGATCATTATATGAATAGGTAAAATCTCTTACCCAACAAAGTGTATCGGGATAAACAAGTGTGTTCTCATTTTTGATATACTTTCTACGGTTTTTAACTCTGCCTTCTTTATATTTATCTTGGTTTTCAGGATCATTTGCAGCATATTGAAAATCAAACCATTGGTATGAATAATTCAATTGGTTTACATCAATTTGCTTTTTACCCCTAAAACGCTCATCTGCACTGTAGTAAAGAGGCTCTAATGCATCTACATTATCTTGCTCAGTCCAATCTGGCTCAACATCATAATTGATAAACCCTAAGCCTGTATTCACATTTTGATCACCTGTGTAGTTGTCATCAAATGGAACAAAGTATTCCTCTTTTGCTGACATCACTCTTTTTATAGAGTCGATAACAAAATTAACGAATTGACGGTATTCATTGTTGGTGATTTCTGTTTCATCCATCCAAAATGCAACGATACTTACTTGTTTGTTCGGAGCAACGAAAGATTGAAATACATCTTGATCACTCTGACCAGAGTGGTAGGTACCTGAAGGAATGTAAACGGTTCCAAAAGGTTGAGGGTGGAACCATAATCCACGGCCTTGAACACCAATTAAATCACCGGTATTTCTTGGACCGCAGCCGACAAAGGTAAATAGAGCGAATGCCAAAAAGATTCGAACGAATCCTGTTGCCTTCCTCCATTTTTTCGGAGTTTTTTGTATTGTCGTGTTTTCATCTTTAGCGACAATTAAGCCTTTTAATGTAATCATGTTAATGTTCTGAAATTATTAATATGTAGTGTGTGTTGTGTCTGTGTGTAATTTGCAAATGTACAAAGTTTTAAACAAATGTCAATAACTTTATAGAGGGTTAACGCAAGAAATAATGGTTTTATTGTGTGGATATAAAATAAATTTAATCAAGGTTAGGGTCTTTGTCCAAATGTCTTGGGTTTAATATTCTTTTTATCGGTGGTTTAGGGATACTTATTGAGAAGCAATAGTTTAATTGTATCTCGTGAGAACCACTGGAAACAGATAGTATTCTGGATAATGTTAAATCGTAAGCGTAACCAATTCTCAAACCATTTAATTTGCTATTGGCATTCGTAATCTGATAGCCCAACATGATAGATGCAGCATCTACAAGTGATCTATAATTGATACCGCCCCACAATTTTCTTTGGTAACGCGCTAAGGCAGATAATTCAAACTGAACCACCGTATTTTGCTTTATCATAACCGAAGGCATCAATTCCAAATCGGGATTGCCTAAAAAATCTTGAATGGTAAAGCCTCCCATTAAATAAAAGTGCTTTTTTGTATCTGTGTATGCGTAGGTAGATGATGTACCAAAACTATACTGTTGATATTTCAATTGAGACACGGATAAACCAGCCCAAACATCTTTGATAGAAGCGCTGTTGGTCATGGGATTATTGTAATATAAACCAGCAGAATAATTAGGATGAGATTGTGTAACTGTTGAGTTTGGAATTCTAGGATCACCCAGAGCCAAAGGTCTTAATTTTGTTCCATTCACACCTTTCTGAAGAATGTCGTATTCAAAACCCAAAGCAAGTGCACCGCCATCTGAAAAAGGCAATCTACCGGCAGCTTGTATTTTAATATTGGTTGTATTTTCGTAACCCAACTTATCATCCATTATACCGATACCTACGCCTCCAAAATTTCTAACATTGCCACCAGCATCCGTTCCAAAATTTAATGGTGCAGAAAAAGCAACCATTTTAGTTTTTGGTCCAACACTTTTAGTTGGAGTGCCTGGTTTAGAGCTCGGAATACTTGGATCGCTTGGGTAAAATTCCATGGTTCTGTCTTCGAAGCCTGTGTATTGATAATGTGACAACGCGGAGAAACAAAACTTACCACCCGCCCCAACTGCAGCCGGATTATACATGGTTCTGTTGAACATGTAATGGGTTACATAAGGATCTTGTTGAGCCTTTAAGTAACTGATATTACTAATTAATACAGTTGCTATTACGAGCGTGAGTAGGTTTTTTTTCATGGGCTTGTAGTGTCGGTACGGATTACAAATATGCATTAAATTTTATTATACAACAAATTTTTTTGAATTTTATTGTTGTTTAGTCGAAAAAATTTCGTGTTGTAACATCAGTGATAACAAGATATTAGTATTTTTTGCTTAACATTTTTACTTTAAAATATATTGAAAATCGAGGATGAAAAAACAGCTTCATTTCATAGATTTTTTTTGATTAAAAAACACAAAAAAAATCGATTTATGTTTTATCGTCAGGTTGGGTCAAGTAAATCAATTAAATATGATGCATCAAATATTTTAATTCTTTGCGTTTTCTTCTCCTTTTGCTTCGCTTCGACTTCGTGGTTTGTTTGGACAAAAAAGTAAACAAATTTAGCCGAAGGCGTTCTCATGAGCTTGCGAATAAAAAACCACCACGCATAGAAAATTTCAATTGGTCTTCACGCACAGGCTCACCCTTCATCCCTGACCAATTAAAATTTTTACGTCCCGATAGCAATCGGGATGGACCCTCAGCAAATTCTGTTCGATATTATATTTTTTCTTACTTTTAGCTTCGCTGCGACTTCGTGGTTTGTTTGGACAAAAAGTAAACAAACATAGCCGAAGGCGTTCTCATGAGCTTGCGAATAAAAAACCACCACGCATAGAAAATTTCAATTGGTCTTCTCGCACAGGCCCGCCCT
>JAQSCZ010000084.1 GCA_029945665.1 bacterium
CTAGTAAGCCGTGGTACCAGCCATATGTGCAACCTTCGTAACAGTCATATTAAATAACTATTAATGAGAAAACAAAAAGCATATATCGTAGAGGATGAATTAAATAATCGCGACATGTTGATTAATTTAATTCAAGAAAATTTTTCTAACAGTATTGAAATTGTTGGAACATCAGAAAGTAATAAAGAAGCGGCTCATTTTCTTGCATCAAATCAAGTAGATATGCTTTTTCTTGATATTGAAGTTTCAGATGGGATAATTTTCGAATTGTTAAACGAAATTGAATACATAAAATACAAACTCATTTTTATCACCGGTTATTCTCAACATGCCATTAAAGCTATAAAATATGCAGCTGTTGATTATTTATTAAAACCAGTCGATAACAATGAATTTATAGCTGCGGTAAATAAAGTATTGATTGATCGAATACAAAAAAATCCAATATTGGAAGATTTAATCAAACGCAAACAATTTAATTTTGACGATTATATTCTGGTAAATTCGGAAGAATTTGAAGAGAAAATATTTATTGTGGATGTAATATATATAGAATCAGATGGTTTCGGTACAAAAGTGTTCCATAAAGACCAAATAACGAACTCATCAAAACCAATTGGCATTTTCGAAGACATATTGCCCGAAATCTTGTTTTTCAGATGCCATAAATCCCTAATAATTAGTCGAAATTATATTAAACAAGTAGACAAAGGTAGAAATTTATCCTTAACCCTTAGAAACGAAATGGAAATTCAAGTTTCTGTTCGCAAAAAGGATGAGTTTTTAGATTGGTTTAAATTGTTTTGAAAAACACATTAAGATTCTAGTCGATTTTTGAACGAATAGCACCAAATTCGATTACAATTCGTTGTTTTTTATTTCTATACCTCGGAAAATAGCAGTATTTTTGCACTTTCATGCTTACTTTAAATGAACTTGCATTCGACTTCGGTGGTCGTGTTTTATACAGAGACGTTAACTGGCAAATAAAGCCAGGGGAACGCATCGGCCTTGTTGGTCAAAATGGTACCGGTAAATCAACCCTTTTGCGTATTATTACCAATGAATACCAGCCTACAGAGGGTTCCCTCTCCAAAGCCAAAGATTGTACAATCGGTTTTCTTAATCAGGATTTGCTCAGCTACGAAAGCAATGAATCTATCTACCATGTAGCCTTGCAAGCTTTTGATAAGGCACTGCAACTTCAAAAAGAGATAGATGAAATTATGGATCGCCTTGAATTTGACCATTCCGATGAAATACTTAATTTATTAGGAAACAAACAAGAGGAATTTGAAGCACTTGATGGCTATAATATTCAATTTAAAACGGAGGAAATTTTAGAAGGTCTCGGCTTTAAAACAGCCGATCTGCAACGTCCGCTCCAAGAGTTTAGTGGAGGTTGGCGCATGCGTGTAATGTTGGCAAAGTTACTTTTGCAAAATCCAAAATTGCTTTTACTCGATGAGCCTACGAATCACTTGGATTTACCTTCAATTGAATGGATTGAAGAATATCTGCAATCATTCGAAGGTTGTGTCATTATTGTTTCGCACGATAGAGAGTTCTTAAATAAAATGGTGACTAAGATTGTTGAAGTTGCCAATAAGCGGGTATACCAATACACAGGTAATTATTCTAAATTCTTAGAATTGAAAGCCGATAGAGACGACCTACAACAGCGAGCTTTTGATAATCAACAACAATTCATTAAACAACAAGAAAAGCTTATTGATCGCTTTAAAGCCAAAGCCAGTAAGGCTACAATGGCACAAAGCCGAATGAAAATGTTAGATAAGATTGAACGTATTGAAGAAGTTCAAAACGATGAATCTGTCATGAACCTGCGATTTAAGGTGCGAACCCAACCAGGTAAAATTTTAGTAACCCTTAAGAATATTAGCAAACAATATGGCGATCAAGTTATTTTTGAAAATGCCAATGCACAAATTTTAAGAGGCGATAAAATTGCATTAATTGGAGCGAATGGTAAAGGAAAATCAACCTTGTTGCGAATAATCGATCAAAGCGAAAACCTAGACAAAGGTGAAGTTGAAATCGGATATAATCTTGAAAAAACATTTTATGCGCAGCATCAGCTTGAGTCTCTAAATATCAATAATGATATTTTAGAGGAGCTTGTACAAATGGGCTCTAAAAAATTAGAGAGTGAACTGCGCTCAATTTTGGGCTGTTTCTTATTCACTGGCGATGATGTATACAAGAAAATAAAAGTATTAAGTGGAGGTGAAAAAGCCCGAGTTGCTTTAGCAAAAACCTTAGTAGAGGAAGCCAATTTCCTTTTGCTTGATGAACCTACCAATCACCTAGATATTCAAAGTATGAATATTTTAATTCAAGCTTTGCAACAATTCGAAGGCACATTTATTACCGTTTCTCACGACCGATATTTTATATCGCAAATTGCCAATAAAATTTGGTGGATTGAAGAAGACTTAATAAAAGAATACGAAGGAACTTACGATGATTGGAAATATTGGATGGCTAAAAGAGAGAAAACCAGAGCAATTGATGCCAAGGCTGCCGAGGTTGCAAAACCTGCTGTGAAAGTAAGTTTGAACCCTACCGATTCAGATACGAAAACCATCGATAAACAAAAAAAACAATTGCAACAGCAGTTGAATGATATTGAGAAAGAGATTGAAGGATTGAAAATAAAAAAATCTGAAATCGAAAAAATGTTAGAAGATTCTGCCAATGCAGCTAAGGTTGGCACACTTTCTGAACAATATCAACAGAACGAAAACATACTCTTAAGTAAAAATAAAGTATTTGAAACAATATTTGAACAGTTACTCAGTTTATAACACCAAAAGAAAAATAAAAAATCTGGCGAATGAATAAATACCAAATCTTTACTATTTGCATTGCTTTTTCTTTTATTAACCTCCAATCGGCCAATGTTCCGATTCAATATAACAATGTGCAGTATGAACCGGCAATAAAAACTGTCTTATTGACCCAATTCAACAGTTTCGAGCGTTTTCCTGCGATTGACTTAAATAGCAATCAACAATTGCAATTAATATTTGACGAGATAAAACCCGAAAACGACAATTACCAATTTACGTTCATTCATTGTTCGGCCAATTGGGAGTTGTCTTATCTCCGTCCCAATGAATATCTTACCGGTAGTTTTTTTGAAAATGTGAATGATTATCAATTCTCTACTACAACCTTTCAAGTATACACGCACTATAGCATTGTTTTTCCAAATGCTGAAATGAAACCCAAAGTTAGTGGGAATTATATTCTAAAGGTTTACCGAAATTTCGATGAGAACGATATTGTGCTAACACATCGTTTCATGGTGGTTGATGATAAATTCATAATCTCTGGAGGGGTAAATAGTGCAACTATTCCAGCATTAAGAAATACCTCACAAGAAGTAGACTTTTTTGTCGACCTTGGAGATAATATTGTTCCTAATCCACTAATTGATGTGAAGTCCACAATTATGCAAAATTTGCGATGGGACAATGCTATATTCGATTTAAAACCCCGTTTTATCAATGGACGTAAATTAGATTACAATTATGAAGAAGGCAATGTCTTTTTAGGGGGTAATGAATTCCGATATTTTGATATTAGAAGTTTAAGATTCTTGAGTTTTAACGTCCGCAGAAAATACATAGAAGGCAATGTGAAAAATGTATTGCTATACAATGACAATACTAAAATAAATATGCCCTATCTACAAACCATCGATTTTAACGGTAAGAGAGTTGTCGATAACCGCGATGGTACTTTAAAAGGAGATATAGAAGGCGATTATTGTTCGGTGCATTTTACATTTTTGAGTGATAAGCTCGACCGTGATGTGTATGTTTTTGGCGAACTCAGTGATTGGGAATTGCGTGATGAATTCAAAATGGAATGGAATGAAAATTTCAGTCAATATGAAGCCACGCTCGTATTAAAACAAGCCTATTATAATTATTATTACGTTACTCCTAACAAGGAAGATCCTAAAAAAATAGATACCAACTTAACTGAAGGTAACTCTAGTATGACTGAGAATGATTATTACATTATGACTTACAATAAGAATCCATTTATGCAATACGATGAACTACTGGGCACCTTTCATTGTAACACTAGACTAAGATAAAGGCAGGTCCTGTAATATCAAGATTCAATATATACCATGAACGAAAAAACAAAAATATTGTGGGCAGACGATGAAATCGATTTGCTTAAACCGCATATTCTTTTCTTAGAACAAAAAGGGTACGAAATGATAACCGTGAACAACGGCAATGCTGCGGTAGCTAAATCTATTTCCGAGCGCCCCGACTTGGTATTTTTGGATGAGAACATGCCAGGTATTAGCGGATTGGAAACTCTGCGTCAAATTAAGGCGATCAATCCAGATGTGAAAGTGGTGATGATTACCAAAAGCGAGGAAGAATACATCATGGATGATGCCATTGGATCGCAAATTGCCGATTACTTGATAAAGCCAGTTAATCCCAATCAAATTCTTCACTCCATCAAAAAACTAATTGATAAAAGCCGTTTGGTAACCGAGAAAACAACGCAAAATTATCAGCAGGATTTTAGAAACATTAGCATGATGCTCATGGATAAATTGAGCTTAGATGAATGGAAAGATGCCTATAATAAAATCATTTATTGGGAAATTGAGCTTGAAAAAAGTACCGATAAAAGCATGGCTGAAGTCTTTGAAAATCAAAAGAAAGAAGCGAATCATAATTTCTGCAAATTCGTTACCCAGAATTACATCAGTTATTTACAACCCACTGGTGACAATGGCCCAGTAATGAGTCATAATTTAATGCGCAGAAAAGTGGTGCCTTTATTGGCCGATAATCGTCCAACATTTTTTATATTAATTGATAATCTTAGGTTAGACCAGTGGCGCACATTAGCACCCATTATTAAAGAGAAATTTAAGATAGAGGAGGAAGATCAGTATTTAACAATTCTTCCAACCACTACACAGTACTGCAGAAATGCCATATTTAGTGGTTTGTTGCCAAGTGAAATTGAAAAACGGTTTCCTACAAAATGGAGCAATGATGAAGACGAGGGTGGCAAGAATAACTATGAACAAGATTTCCTGAACGATTTGATGGGTCGTTTAAGAATTACAGGTAAAACCAGTTATACCAAAGTTACCAATTTAGATGGGGGCAATGCCTTGGTAGACAATATACCCAATATGTTCAAGAATCAATTGAATGTAATTGTTTACAATTTTGTGGATGCGCTAAGTCATGCGCGAACAGAAGTTAGTGTGGTGCGCGAGTTAGCGGAAAACGAGGCGGCTTACAGATCGGTAACAGAAAGTTGGTTCAAACACTCACCACTATGGGAGGCCATGCAAATGATAGCCGAGAAAAATGTGAAGGTTGTTATTACAACAGATCATGGCTCTATAAGAGTTAAGAAACCTGTAAAAGTAGTAGGTGATAAAAATACCAATACCAATTTAAGGTATAAGCAAGGCAAGAGTTTAAATTATGATGCCAAAGAAGTATTTGAAATAAAGAAACCCGAGTTGGCATTCTTACCAAAAGTAAACATGAGTCAAACCTTTGTGGTATGTAAGGAAGACGATTTTTTTGCTTACCCTAATAATTACAATTACTATGTAAATTATTACACCAATACTTTTCAGCATGGCGGTATCTCGCTCGAAGAAATGATGGTACCTTTCATCGTATTAGAAAACAAATAGTAGCTTCCCTAATAACCATTAACAAATAACCTATATAACCATCAATGACCATTGAAGAAGCACAAAATCAAGTTGATGAATGGATAAAAACCATTGGCGTGCGTTACTTTAACGAGCTTACCAATACCGCTATATTAATGGAAGAAGTGGGAGAGTTGGCGCGTGTAATGGCACGCAGGTATGGTGAGCAATCTTTTAAGGAGAGCGATAAAAATATCAACTTAGAAGAAGAGATGGCAGATGTGTTATGGATTTTAATTTGTTTGGCCAATCAAACGGGAGTAAATTTAACCGAGGCGTTTAAAGCAACGATCGAGAAGAAAACCAAACGCGATGCCACAAGGCATTTGGAGAATGAGAAGTTGAAATAATCACTTAATTTTTTATGATAATGAAAAAAATAATTATCCTCTTAATCACAGTTTTTCCTTTAGTCGTGGCGGGGCGTACAAACGATTCAATAAAAGTAGTAGGTGATACATTTCTTTCATGTACAACTATAGTTTACGATAAGGCTGAGCAAATGCCATTCTATAATTTGGGTGGTTTTCAATCATTATGTCTTTCAATAAATCAATCTTTAAAGAAAGATAAGTTAGCGAATGGCGATTTAATGCTTAATTTTATTATCAATTGTAAAGGGCAAATTTGCCAGATTGAAATTCAAAATAGTTTTAACGTATTATTCGATCAAAGACTTATTTTGGAATTCCTAAGATTACAAAATTGGCTGCCGGGCAAACAAAATGGAACTCCAATTGATTGCAAACTATCTGCTAGCCTTTCTATTAAAAACGGGAAAATTAAAATTTAATTTCTAAATTTCAAATGAACCGTATCGATCGACTTTTTGGAATTCTTACATTTATTCAATCAAGGAAATTTACTTCAATAGATCGCATTGCCGATAAGTTTCATATTAGTAAACGAACTGCCTACCGCGATGTGAAGGCAATAGGAGAACAAGGTATACCCTTAGGTTTCGAAACTAACAAGGGCTATTTTGTGATGGATGGTTTTTACTTACCCCCTGTTTCTTTTACAACAGAAGAGGCTAATGCTATGTTATTAATGGAATCCATCGTAAAAGGATTTGCTGATAAATCAATTCGCAAACATTATAGCAGTGCATTGGATAAAATTAAGGGCGGACTTCAATCTGAAGAAAAAGAAAAACTTGAATCTCTTAGTAAACGTATTCGTTTACAAGTGCCAGAATGTTTTGTAATGGACTCAGATTTCTTATCTGTTTTGCAAGAGGCCATCACGGCCCAACATCAAATAATCATTGATTATAAAAATAATAAAGAAGAAATAAGCAACAGGCAACTTGAACCCTTGGGCTTGTTATTTTATGCCATGCGCTGGCACCTTATTGCTTGGTGTCATTTGCGAAAAGACTACCGCGATTTTAAAGTGATAAGCATTATGGGAATGAAAAATACAAGGCTCCATTTTACAATAAAAAAGCACATGACGCTGAGTGAATATCAGAAAACTTTATCGGTGGACTATTAAAAAATTAGCGTCTGTTAAAAATATTTTTATTGTTTTAAAAAGTAGTGACATAGGGTTGTCACTCGTTGTCACTTTTTTTGTATCAATTAATAAATATACAATATGACAATGATTAAAATGTTCTTAAAAGAAATGGAACAAGAAGCCCTAACGACCAAAAAAATGTTGAGCCGAGTACCCAATGATAAGCTCGACTGGCAGCCACATCCAAAAAGTATGAACATGCGCTCTTTGGCTACACATGTTGCAGAACTACCTGCATGGATCACCTTAGTATTAACGAGCGATGGATTAGATTTTGCAACTACACCATATCAACCTTATTTATTTAATACGAATGAACAGTTAATGGCTCATTTTGAAAAATCGTTGATCGATGGCCGTTCACAATTAGTTGAAAGTAATGAGGCTAAACTCGAGGAGATATGGACTTTAAGAATGGGTGAACAAATATTGAATGCTAGTTCTAAGTTTGATAATATCCGTTTTACTTTTTGTCAAATTGTTCACCACCGCGCGCAACTTGGTGTTTACTTGCGTTTGTTGGATATTCCAATTCCAGGTAGTTATGGACCAAGTGCCGATGAGCCTTTTTAAATATTTTTAGCTTGCATTTTTTAATAAGACGTGACTTTTTCACGTCTTATTAATTTATTAAAAAAGTTAAATTTGTAGTCATGAAAATAGGCACATACAAACACTACAAAGGTCATCTCTATAAAGTAATCGGCATAGCCAAACATTCCGAAACAATGGAAGAATTGGTTGTTTACCAACAACTTTATGGCGAAATGGGCTTATGGGTAAGGCCACTTAAAATGTTTAATGAAATAGTGGAATTAGACGGAAAAGAAGTAGAACGGTTTGAATTTGTAGAATAATTGGTTTTTAAGTCCTCTCCTTTGGAGAAGATTTAGGAGAGGTGTTTCAACTTCTCTAGTTCAGCCCAAACAAAATCAAATAACTCACCAACATATTCAGGTGTAAAGTTAAATTCAACTTTGCCTGCTTTATAAAGCTCGGGAATAGTTCTGGTATACCCCAAACTCAACATGTTTTTATAAGCATCCAATCCATCTTTTTTATTCATTAAAACATTGCGCCAAATAGCAATAGCACCCAATTGCGCAAAACCATATTCAATGTAATAAAATGGTACTTCAAATAAATGCAATTGTTTTTGCCAACTGTTGGCGTAATAGTTTTCGTAACCAGTCATATCCGTTACACCTGTATCAAATCGTTTGGCGATTCCAATCCAAGCTACTGTGCGCTCTTCGTTGGTATGTTTAGGGTTGGTGTAAAGCCAATGTTGGTAAGCATCAATAGTGGCAATCCACGGCAAAGTAGAAATGACACCTTCTAATTGTTCAATCTTCGCGCGTTTTAAATCTTCGGGATTTGAAAAGAAAGCATCCCAACCTTCCATACTAATAAGTTCCATCGCCATACTAGCCACTTCCGCAACTTCCATTGGCGCATTTTTAAAGGCATTCAATTTTAAAGGTTCACTAAGAAAGGAATGCATAGCATGTCCCGCCTCATGCACCATGGTTTCCACATCTCTTAAACTTCCTGCGGCATTCATGAAAATAAATGGAATTCCACTCTCTGCCAATGGATAATTGTACCCTCCAGGTGCCTTTCCAAGTCTACTCTCTAAATCAAGAAAACCTTTCTCGGCCATAATTCTTAAATTTTCTGCAAATTGAGGCTCTACTTTATTCAAACATAATATGCTCTTTTCTAATAAATCTTTCCCATCTGTGAAAGGCTTCAATGGGGTTTTATTTTCTGGATCTACCGCCATGTCATAAGGTTTTAATGTTTCTAATTGCATGCTGTTCTTGCGCGCTATGTCTAATTCTTTGCAAAGCGGAACTACTTTCTGAGCAATGGCATCATGGAAATTGTAACAGTCCTGAACAGTATAATCAAAGCGGCCCATGGCTTGGTGCATATAATCACGGAAATTAGAATAACCGGTATTGGTAGCTACTAAATGTCGCTTTTCTATCAATTGATTAAATAGCTCATTGAGTTCGTCTCTTACAGAATAGCGTTTGTCATTGATAATTTCGTAGGCAGCTTTTCTTTTAGTTCTATCTGTTTCTTTTAAAAAATTTGAAGCCTGTTGCAAGGTCAATTCATTTCCATCAATAGTAACCGAAAGACTGCCAGTAATACTACCATATTTTTGAGCCAAAGTTTGTAGCTCTGCTTGTATCGGAATATTTTCTTCTCGGTATAGTTTTATTGCGTTGTTTATATATCTAAAATAAATCAAATAATCTTGGCTTTCACCCAAGGTGAAATTATATTCCGAGTTGGCTATTTTGTGATTAATTTGGTCGTCATAAGGTGCAATATTGGGCTGAATATTGGTGACAAAATCGATGTAACTTTCTTCCAATGCTTTATTCGTTGTGTCGCAAGTCATCTTAATGTATTTCCACGCCAAATCTTCGCTAACAACACTTTCCAATTCACTTAATTGTTCTAAAAACAATTCGAAATTAGCTTTTGTACTAATATCTTTTGCAACTAAAGTATCATAATAAGGTTGCAATTCGCTCCACGTTTGGATACTATAATCCTGAGGTAAAAAAGTTCTTTTTTTCATTTGAATAACTAGTATTCAAACTTACATAAAACTGTAGACTTTTAGAGCAATAAAATTGGAATTATATTTTATTCGAATTTCAATTCATCAGCAAATTCAACAGGGATTTTGTGGACCGTGCCAAAGGTTTTGATTCGGCAATACCCATCAAATTTTACGGGAAATACTTTCTGTTTGTTTAATATATTATCTAGTAGTCCACTTATACTTTGACTATAACCCATCTTCACCAAATCAATTTGAAAATGCAAGGGTATTTCAAAGTTACTATTGGATTGAATATTGGTGAGTGAAGTTTGAGAAACATGGCCAATCAAAGCATCATTCGAAAATACCTTCAACTCAGTATTAAGTAAGGTTGCTTCTATTGAATTAGGGTTATTAAAAACTGCAACAGCATTTACTTCGGCTATATTACCTTCAATTTTTTCAACTTCAATCGTTTTAATAGCAACAAATACCGGTTCCTTAAAAGGATTAAAATAAAGCCAGCCTGCAATGCCGGCTATAATTAATACGACTATAATTAGAATTTTGCGAAGCATAGTAGGGAACACAAATCTAATATTTATTGTGAGAATTTTGCATTTTTAATCTTTACTTAAAACACAAACAATATATTATTTCTCCTTAAAGGGCATATACCTTATGCCAATGTAAAATTCTCTTCCTCTGGTAGGTCCCCAATTAAATGAAGTATCAAAATATGGACTGAAAGGATTTTGCCAACTTACAATTGGATTTGTTTGTGTAAAATTAAAAATATTTTCACAGCCTCCGTATAATTCTAGTTTTTTCCAACTTTTGGTTGACTGTAAATTAAATAATGCATAATTTTTGGAAGTTTGTGCTTGCTTAAATTCAGAAGGATTCTTGTCTGTATTTGGTAATCTTTGTTTCCCAAACCAATGGCTATTTAAATCGACTCTCCATTTTTTATTTTTAGTAATATAAGAAATGCCTAATAGAATTTTATGTTTTGAATTAAATGGAAGAATAAACTTCGAATTGTTCTCAATGCGATAAACATCTAAATAATTATAGGTTACTTTTACTTCTATTAATTTTTTAAATTTAGCATTAATATCTGTTTGGAAGCCATTGGAAATTGAAGTGCCACTAAAATTCGAAATAATTGCCATTTTGGAATCAGTATCATAATCTGGGAATATTTGATTTTGAAAATGGGTTTGATAATAGTCCACGGTGATGTAACCTTCTAATTGCTTTTTCGTAAATTTTTGAAGGAAATTAATACCCCAATTGAATGATTTTTCAGGTTTTAATACCTCTTTGAAAACAACATTTCTAGAACTAACCAACAAGCCAATATTTTCAGAGAATAAGTTAACTGTTCGCCATCCAGTGCCAGCGGAAGCTCTTAAAGTAGCATTCGACGTTAAGTCGTATTTCAGCATGGTTCTTGGCGTTAATTGCCAACCAAATTGATTGTGATGGTCGGCTCTAATGCCAGTTATTAAAGTGATAATATCGCCTTTCCATTTGAATGTATTTTCTGCAAATAAACCAGGGATATTTTCTAATTTTAGGTATTTACCATTGTAAGTGCGTTTTAAATTTGTATCAGAAAAACCAATGGTTTCATTTAAATATAAGTGTCTGAAACTAATGCCGGTCTTAAAATCATTTGAGCCATTCCATGTTAATTCATATTGTAAATTAGAATAGAGACTCTTTTGCAAAGCGTTATATTGAACAGTTCCAAACCACGATTTTTGATCTTGAATAAAAGCTGAGCTTATTATTGTGAATTTATTTATTGAATTTATGCGACAACTGGTTTTGTTATATAAGTCAGATTGATAATAGTTAACTTTTTGACCATATATACTGTTGCTTCCAAGATTGGATTTTGGGTTATAATTATTTTGACCGCCTACTCTTTGCTCACTCAGAATTCTTAAACCAATCATCGTACTCAATCCTTTTTTATTTTCGGATCCGTATTTTATTTTGTCAAAAATCATATAGCGATTCAGTTTTGGTAAGTCGAGAAAACCATCTCGGTTTCTATCCCATTTTTGTGCTGGTTGAACCATGTGCAGGGAAATAAGATGACTCCATTTACGCTTGTCCAAACTATAATTCATATTGTATTGGGTTTCACCAAAAGAGTTGGCGTAAAAATTCAAGAGTAATTTATCTCCTTTTTCAGGACTTTTACTAATAACATTAATTTGCCCAACCATACTTTCATAACCTTGCAGTACAGAGGTAGTTCCCTTTGCAATAAAAATATTGTCAACCAATGTTCCAGGAAAACTACTGATACCATAAGTATAGGTTAATCCCTGTATCAATGGCATACCGTCAATTAAAACTTGGTTATATACCCCTGATAAGCCTAGTATTCGCAGTTCCTTTGAATTTGTAATGATATTGGTTGTCACTGGTTGTACACTTCCTTGCGTTTCAAAGCAACCCGCCAAATCACAGCAGGCGGCCTTTTTTAGCTCACCTGCTGTTATAACTTCCGTCTTCATGGTCTGGAAACCAATATAACTTGTTGATTGGTTCTGGCCAAAAATTCTAGCACCTTTAAATGAATAAATAAATTCCAATTCAATTTCTAAGTTTAAAAAACTATTAATATTAATTGTATCTGTTTTATAGCCTTCATGCATAACAATTAATTTAGTGGGTAATGCTTCATTCAGTAGAATCGAATAAACACCTAATGAATCGGTTGAATAAGTATTACCTGAATTAAGCACCATTAGTATTGCATTGGCAATCGGGGCTTTGCTTTTGTCCATTACTTTACCTGTTAATTGGTTTTGAGAAAAAGCAATGCAAGGTAAAAGCAACCATATTGTTAAAACAATAAGTTGTCTCATAAAAAAAATAAAATTAAATACTATTGAATTTTAATTTTCACTTTATGAACCTTTGCATTAGGATCTTCGCAGGTTCCAGTATTTTCAATAATAGATTTTAATTCATCTGGTTTAACTTTATCAGGTTGGTAAATGATGGTTATATTTTCATTTACAGTTTTGACACTTTTAACACCCTTTTTTCTATAGAGAGCGGTTTCTACCATTTTACTATCAGTTTTACAATCCATATCTGAAACTGAATAGGTTATGGTAGCTGTTTTTACTTTACTTGAATCTTTTGTGGTACTTTGAGCTTGTGTCGTTTTTGCAAATAATGCAATGGTTAATATAGCAAGATATTTACTTGCTTTTGATACGTTTAATTTCATTTTTTTTTGATAAATAAGTGGTTAATAAATAAGTTGAGTGCATAGTAATAGTTTACTAGAATGATCAACTTATTTTAGGTGGCTGCCACTTAGTTTCAAAATAGTCAGAGTGAATTTGCAATAGAAAGTTACTGTAGGTAATATCATTGCGACCAATGAAATGAGTTAATTGGATGATGTTAATTTGTGCGTTAAATCCAGCACAGGCACCACAAGTAAAAAAAGGAGAGCATGCGCTGCACTCATTTTCATTATTGGTGGATTCAGGTGCTTCCCGAGATTTGGAACAGGCTTCATCCTCGCAACAATTTGCCATAGAATCAACCAAGTTAGTATTGGCAATAGGTGCACAGCATGGCACTAAGGATAGTCCAATTACAAAAAACACCATGAAAATTGCCAAATATTTCATTATGCAAAGATAATAATTTTCCGTCTAAATATTTTGTATGAATTCGAATTTAAGATTTTAAAATAACGATACTATTGTATTTTAATTCATAACTATCCGAAAGTCTGAATAAATAAAAAAAATACGGAAAAGAACTCAA